>JAOXSA010000524.1 GCA_025800245.1 Amphritea sp.
ATTGGCGATTATCTGATGCAGTATTACAACTGGGAAAGACCGCATCAGTACAACAACGGACTGCCTCCAGCGCAAGCAGAGGAAAATCCTAATTTACTGTCCGGTATTAGTTGACCACTACATTAGTAGCTAATGTAGTACTTATTAATAGTGCTTTATTAGTTGCTTCTTAGTTCATAGAGCTGACTGTGATGCTCCTAAGGGCTTTGGTCTTTAGGGGCGTTAGCTGAGCTGATTTTAACCTCGCGCTTTCCCACCCCACCCCCTGAATGTTTCGGTTTTCAGGGGCCTTTTTGCTTACTTAATGCAGGCCTGAAGGAAGGCTGCTAGTGCTCGTGTTTTCTATAAAAGCTTAGTTAGCAAAGAAAGATACAAGATAACCAGAAACTGATAGCACGAGAGTACCCGCATTTTGCTATCCCTTAGGTAAGGTTTAGCGAAAACCTGAATCAGGGCTTTCATTGGAGGATCGCGGCTTCGTTCATTATCCCGGCTC
This sequence comes from Amphritea sp., assembly GCA_025800245.1. Taxonomy (GTDB): domain Bacteria; phylum Pseudomonadota; class Gammaproteobacteria; order Pseudomonadales; family Balneatricaceae; genus Amphritea. The sequence continues at coordinate 497 of JAOXSA010000524.1, forward strand.
TCCCATCAAATGGGACCTAGGATAAATTGGGTATCGTTATCCTATCTATACCCAATGTGCCACTGTTTATTAACTATCTGAATTTTTAAGTTTTTTATTAGAGCTTAGGTTGGCATTATAGAAATGGTTGGCAATGTTCTTAACAGCCGATAAAAAGATAGAGGGATCGCAATCACCGCGGAGCGAGTGACAAGCATCACACTCCACGTGCCAATTATTATTTATCGAATAACCCTTTTTGCGGATAACGCCACAATAGTCGCACTCGCCAGGAGTGTGTCTTTTCAACATGCGTTTTACACGAGCCTTACCTTCACTTTCGTATCGAACTTTCTTAGCAATGGGAATCGAAATACCATCTGGACCCTTTAAGTAAAACAGATCAACATCTATCAAAGACTCATCAGGAATCAGATTGTAGATATGCTTTGTCACTACAACGTAGCCATGTTTTTCGCCAGAAGAAATGATAAGTTTTTTATAATCTTTAGGTAGATTAGTGTCATTAGGCGATTTTGCTTGCCAGCTTTTTACAACGCAGCCAGAGAACTTTACTATCTCTTTGCTGGCTTGATCAGAATGATATGGGCCAATGGACCTCAACTCAGGCCGTGGTTTCTGTATTCGGGGGTCTTCAGCGATTTTATTATAGATGTTCTGCGTGTCTGACTTGTACTTCTCCCAACAAGCATGAACAGGCCAAGGTGCTCCACTAAGCTCGTCTAATAGAACAGCATCACCGTTGCCATTGGAGTGGAAGAAAACAGGCTTATCACACCACCAACACTTCGTTGGCCGTGTCGCTCTTTCAGAAAAATCATTGAATGGAGCTGGAGTATAGATAGTCGATATAGCAGAGTTATTACAATAGTGGCGTCCAGAACCGTCCAGTTCAAACGGCTGCCAACCATTAATAGTCTCTGTCATGATGATTGGTCGATTACATTTTCGACAATCTCGCCGATATGCGTCAGACATAAGCGCCTCCTTGCTTACGAATCATACTTACCCCTATGAGTTAGAATCCTAATAGATTTAGATCATCATACCTAAACTGGTTGGCTGAATTCTTAGCAGATTATCATACCAAGAGAGTGTTGTTGGACAAGAGCTGCGGCGGCCCTGGTACTTAAGAAAACTGATACCATTTACTAAATTCTAAAATTTGCTATTTGGTTTCTGCTAATTACGTAGCCTACAAATATTGCTTAGAATTAGTAAGGCATTTTCGTTTCGTCAGCGGTGCGGTGACGTAATCTTCGTCGAGGAATCGCACCAGTTCTTTCAATTGTTTCTTGTCTGCGGGTATAACGATCTTTCCGTCGTCATCCAATTCAATGCTGATGTGATGTTCTTCAGGCAGTTCTTGATTGAAATTGTCCGCAACGGATCGAATATCACTGACCTGCAGATCTTTGAGTACATGGTTTTTCTGCAACAAAGCGATTTTCTTGCGGATAATCGAATCAGCGTTCTCTTTGAAGCTGGAAGCATCTTCAAGGCTAAATAGTTCGCTTGCGGCAAAGGTATCAAGGTCTGCGTCGGTTGCCTCCTGGTAGTAATCGGCAAGATCCAGGAATCGCTTGGTGTTGTGGTACGAGCTGAAAAAGAGCGTGCCGTTGTCAAAATGGGCAGTGAGTTTGTCCTGCAGGATCAGGCCTGGTTCTTCGAGTTTCTTGTAGGTGTCTCCGGAATGTATAGGCAAGCCATACAAAGTAAATCTGTTTGACAATAGTCTCCCAGTATCGAATGCCTGAAAACTAACTTGCTTGTACTGGTCGTTCCAGACACCGCTAAACAGGGCTTTGATCTTGTGGGTCTCGTTATTCAGATTGAGAACCTGGCAGGTCAGTGGATTGGCAATGGCGTCGCTGATGACGCCGGAAAGCGGATAGTCGGCTATGGTGAATATTTCACCGGGATCGACGTTGTAGCTACCACTGAACGCTATCTCTGTTTTGTCACCCAGAAATGCCGCCTGTTGCTCGGCAAACATAGCGGCAAGTTCCTGATTCAGAGCAGCCGTGAGCGGCACGCGTCGCACCGGCTGTTGCGTGTCATCCAGCAGGGCGAACAGTCCTGCGCTGTTGTTTTGATTAGCTTGCGGCATGGTTGGTATCCAAAATCATGTATTCGGTTAGCTGCACCACTTGAGTAACGCTCTTGCAGTGGGTGATGTCCTGCCGAGTGATTAGCACGTAGGTAATATCGCCTTCGATGGTGACTTCGTAAAAATGGTAGCCGAACAGGCCTAACAACGGATTGAAGTGATAGGCGTGTGAGTTGTAAACGATGAAGAAAAACACCACGGCGACAAAAATCAGCACCGGCACGCTGATGGTGGTCTGGCTCTGATTGATCAAGGGTAGCAGATAGACCAGCAGAAAGCCGACGATCTCCTTATCCACGGTTTTCACTGCCTTGATTTTCACTGGAAGTGGCTCCAGCCCTTGCGGTGCAACCGATAGTCTGATCAGGCCAAAGCACAACAGCGCCAAGGCAGCAGCTGCGAGAAGATAAGGCCAGCCCTGTTGCCACTGCCATGTCTTGCTTAACTCGACAAACCACAGCGTCAGGAATATAGGTGCCAGCGAGGTGGCGACCAGTGATAACTTGGCGAACTTGTTAAGCATTAGCCGCCTCGGGAGAACCTTGCGTGAAAGCCTCAAGCAATACGGCCTGCATCAGGGCATCGGCATGGCTCTGGTTTTGGGTGATTTGTGTTTCTAGTTGGTCGCAGATATCAAGGAGAGCTGCTACTTTGGTGGCAATGGCTTGTTGTTCAAGCAACGAAGGGATAGGCATCAAATGCGTGTACACTTTTGTTTGGTTCACGAAAGGAATGTTCACGCCCTTTACTTGATCATAAAGCCACCGAGAGAAACGCGTTGATGTTAAGTACAAATAGAGCCACTTAGAGATATCGTGGAAATATACATCCATCCGTCCAACCCGTTGATACAGGATTGATGGGACGTCAGAGTCAGACAGGGTTGCAACCTTTAATCTCCCACCAAGCAAGGGACGATTCAAAGCCATAACGATGTCACCAGATTTCAACTCAAGAAAAGGATGCTCTTCCAAATAGCTTTCCGGCAGATACACCGTGGTTTCCCACGATGTTTTGCCAATACTTACATTTGCTATTTGAAATAACCGGACACCTTCCTGCGTGTATTCAGATTTTGTAAAACCTTTACCGGACGAAATTGATGTCAAATCACCAACACGACACCACTCCCATCCCTTCGGCAATTCAAACGGTTTTTCATCATCGCTGATCGGTGGCAGTGCCTTCTGTTTTTTGATTTTCTTGGCTTTGATCAGTTCGGCTTTTTCAGCAGCGATGCGTTTTAGCAATTCGCTGGCGGGTTCGACATCGAGGTTTTCTGCACGCCAGTTGGCGGTGAGTTTGCCTTCGATGGCTTCCTGCAGTATCTGTTGGCGGAGTTTTTTAAGCAGGGTTTGTTGGTGGGTAAGTTCGTCTTTTAGCTCGCTCTCTTCTGTGGCAATTGACTTAAATTGCTCAACAATCTCCGTTTGCCGCTCGATGCTGGGCAAAGGAATTTCAATACCTTTAATTTTTGTAACTGAAAGAGCAACGTTGGCAGCTCCGCTCATCAGAGGGACAAGAATCTGATCTTTGAGCTGAGAAAGATAAAGGTGCAGAAACTGAATATTCAATTCTTGTGCATCATTGGCAGTCAGCGCGACCAGTATTGTGCCTAGCGCAAACTTACCTTCTTGATAATGCACATTTTTCAAGCTCGCATGGCCATGGCCCGTCGAAGAGACTAGAGGGATGCAAACAGCTCTCGTATCGAACTGAAAAGAGTTACAGGTTTTTCTTTCTGCCCCGGTTGTTACCAGTGGATAATCACCCGGCTCAGCCTTAGCCAATCCCGTTTCACCTTTCTGAAAATCACAAATTTCCTTGAGCTTTACAACACGCACTACTGCAACTCCTTCCGCAATTGCGCCAACAACTCATCACCCTTGATAAAAGACTGATGCAGCAGATCCAGCAGCTCGGTACTGCTGTGTTGCTTTTCTTCTTCGGGCTGATGAGGGTTTTTGATATCAAGGTTGTAGCCACTGGCTTTGATGGTGTCGATATCCACCTGCCAGGCCTGTTCGTTGGTCTCTCTCCCTGCTCTATCAACACCGCCCCACCACTGCTTCAAGCTTTCGAACTCTGCCTTTTGGATCGGCTTGGTTTTTGAGTAAGCCTTGTAGCCTTCTGGTAGTTGATGCTGGTAGTACCAGACTGTTTTTGTCGGTTCGCCCTTGGTGAAGAACAATAGGTTAGTGGCTACCGAGGCGTAGGGCTGGAACACCGAGTTGGGTAGGCGCACGATGGTGTGCAGGTTGCAGTCTTCGAGCAGTTTCTGGCGGATACGCTGCTTTACGCCATCGCCGGTTAGGGAACCATCAGGCAAGACGATGGCAGCGCGGCCTCCGTCTTTAAGCAGGTGGATCATCAGAATCAGGAACAGGTCTGCCGATTCCTTGGTGCGGTAGGTCTGCGGAAAGTTGTTCTCGTTGTTGTTGGAGACCACACCACCGAAAGGCGGATTGGCGAGGATCACATCGACCCGATCTTTGCGGGTGTATTCGGTGAGCGGGCGTTGCAAGGAATCACCGTAGCGGATGTTGGGGCTGGTGATGTCATGCAGAATCAGATTGGTATTGCCGAGCATGTAGGGCAGCGGCTTGTATTCCCAGCCTTGCACATTGTGGCCTATGGCCTCGTGTTGTTCTCCGGTCGTGGTAGAGGCCTTCAAGTGTTCGATAGCTGCGGTGAGGAAGCCACCGGTGCCGCAGGCTGGATCGAGCAGCCTTTCATCCAGTGTTGGATTGACCATCTCGGTCATAAACTCCGTCACGGCGCGTGGAGTATAGAACTCGCCCAGAGTGCCAGCACTTTGTAGTTCGCTGAGGAAAGTCTCGTAAATCTGGCCGAACAGGTGCAGATCTTTGCTGTTGTTGAAGTTGATTTCGTTGAGCTTGTTGATCACCTGGCGCAGGTGAATGCCTGACTTCATATAGTTGTAGTTATTGGCAAAGACCTCGTGAACCAGAATGGCGCGATTACCAGCAGCGCTGCCTGGTGTCGCGGTAGAAAGGTCGATATTGGCGAGGGTTGGGAAGAGTTGTTCGTCAACGAACTCGCGCAACTCATCGCCGGTCATGCCTTCATCATCGCCAGCCCATACATCCCAGTGCAGCTTTGCAGGGATGGGCGAGACGTAATCATCGTCCATCAGCTCCAGTTCTTTGTCTTTATCGCTGAAGATCTTCAGAAACAGCATCCAGCCCAGTTGCAGTATGCGCAGTTCGTCACTGCCGGTGCCGGTGTCCTGGCGCATGATGTTGCGCGCTGATTTCACAATGCCTGATATGTTGGTCATAGGTTCCTGCTTTTTTGTTGCTATGCGGCCGTGTAGAGGGCCAGTTCGAGTTCATTGAGTGCCTGGATGTAGCCGGCTTTGCCACCGAAGAGTTTGACGATTTCGGTCGGGGTGCCGAAGTGGTCGAACGGATTGACCTTGAGAATTTTGATGTCCTCGATGTTTTCGATACCTTCGTCTGCGTATTTGTCGAGCAGCGCATCCAACACTTTGCGAGCCTGATCACCATACTGGGTAAACACATTGCGCTTTTTGACTTGTTTGGAGCGTTCGGCACGAGTCAATGGCGGTTGATCAAAGGCCGTGTGGCAGATCATGTCGAACAGATCCATTTCTTTGCCGATGGCCTCTTTCAGGTTTTCAATCACGATGCCCTGTTCGGCGAGTTCCTCGATGATGGCTTGCTTCTTGTCGGCGCTGTTCCATTTGTTGAGGAAGTCATCTAGTGACTGGTAGTGCTCCCGCACTTTCTGGCGGGTGTAATCCTTGAGACTGCCTGTGATCAGTTTGCCGTCGCCGTCCATGTATTGAATGCGTTCGTTGAGCACCGATACATCAACGCCGTTAACGTAATACTTTTCGCGGGGTTCGGCGATAATATCGCCGCCATCGATTAAATGTGGCTCGCTGGGATCGTCGTAAGCCTCTGGGGCATCAAAAGTGACTTCGTCGCCATCTTCATCAGTTAGCGTGGTGTCGTCCTGCAGTTCGTCTTCGATACTGTCGAATTCGTCATCCTGCCCAAGCTCTTTTACACGTACCGGGTCGCCATCGAAATCCGGATCGGCAAACAAGTCGGTGACGTTTCGAAAATCGAGAATGGTGAAGAAGCTTTTTCCATACTCCTCGTTGATGCGGGTGCCGCGGCCGATGATCTGTTTGAATTCGGTCATGGAGCCGATATTGCTATCGAGCACAATCAGCTTGCAGGTTTGAGCATCAACGCCCGTGGTCATCAGCTTGGAAGTGGTGGCGATAACGGGGTAGCGTTCTTCCGGGTTGATAAAGTTATCCAGCTCGCGTTTGCCCTCGTCATTGTCGCCTGTGATCTGCATGACGTATTTGGCGTTTTGCGCCATCAGATCGCTATTGGCATTGGCGAGTGCTGTGCGCATCCGTTGTGCGTGATCGATATCTACGCAAAAGACAATGGTCTTGTCGAAGCGGTTGGTTTTGTTCAAGAACTCGGAAATTCTGTTCGCTACCGTTTGTGTGCGTTCATCGATGACCAAATTCTTGTCGTAGTCTTTTCGGTTATAAACACGATCATCTACCAGTTGTCCGCTCTTGTCTGTCTTACCCATTTCAGGACGCCAACCTTCTAGATCAACATTGAGGCCGACTCGAACTACCTTGTAAGGGGCCAGAAAGCCGTCCTGAATGCCTTGCTTGAGTGAATAGGTGTAGATCGGGTCACCAAAATACTCGGTACTGGAGACGGTTTCGGTTTCTTTGGGTGTGGCGGTCAGGCCGATGTGTGTGGCTGAGCCAAAGTAATCGAGTATTTCTCGCCAGGCGCTGTCTTCGGCTGCACTGCCGCGGTGGCACTCGTCGATGACGATCAAATCGAAAAAGTCCTGACTGAACTCACGATAGGCGTCCTTGTCCTCGTCGTAGTTGGTCAGCCCTTGGTAGAGCGCAAGATAGATTTCATAGGATTTGTCGATCTGTTTGTGCTTGATGACCGTCATCTTGTCCTTGAAGTGGCGGAAGTCACCACGGCGGGTTTGGTCGATCAATGCATTTCGGTCAGCGAGAAAAAGGATGCGTTTCTTTGCACCGGCTTTCCAAAGTCTATGGATGATCTGGAAGGCGGTGTAGGTCTTTCCTGTACCTGTTGCCATGGTCAATAGAATGCGCTGCTGGCCTCTCGCTATAGCCTCTACAGTCCGGTTTATAGCAATTTGCTGGTAGTAGCGAGGATTGCGTCCACTGCCATCAAAGAAGTAGTCCTGTGAAGCGAGCTGTGCAGCAGAGTCTGTCTCAATGCCCTTGTATTTCTTATAGCGCTGCCAAAGTTCATCAGGTGATGGAAAAGCATCAAGAGGGATTTCCCGTTCTATCTGTCCGCTGGAGCAGGTTCTGTCGTGCTCATGGAACGCATCCCCGTTACTGCTGAATACAGTTGGGATATCAAGAATGGTGGCGTAGTTGATGCCTTGTTGAATCCCTGCGCGGACGGATTGCTTGTTGTCCTTCGCCTCAATGATTGCGATGGGGATATTGGCTTTGTAGTAGAGGATGTAGTCTGCGCGTTTGCGCTTGCCACGAGACGTCAGATTACCTTTAACGTAAATGCGACCATCCGTAAAACTGACTTCTTCACGAACTTGCTTTTGAATATCCCAGCCAGCATCTTCCAGAGCGGGTGTGATGAATTTGGTACAAATATCTCGTTCAGATAATTCTTTCTTATTAGTCATGTAGCGATTGCCGCTGTCCATATATCAGTTTCAGGAATGCGATAACCGGGATATGCACTGATCCTTGTACTTCTGCGCATCCATTTCTTATGTGCAGAATATGGCTCGTCAATTCTTTAAAAGCAAGTTTAATAATGTTTGCACTGGTGCCACACAGAAATATTATGACGGAGTACAAACACATGCTGAGTGCCGGAGACTGACACCATTGATAACAACGGGACACTGAGACGCCACAGGCTTCGCTACATGGGGCGTTTAGAAAAGTTTGGTACCAGTGGCCGGACTCGAACCGGCAAGGCCGCGAAGCCGGGGGATTTTGAATCCCCTGTGTCTACCAATTTCACCACACTGGCATAGAACTTCGTTTTTGCAATAATTTCCGATAGTTATCGGTAGCTATGCTATCAGTATACTTTAGTATACTTTGTTTGTGTCAAGCGTTGTTTTGACTAACTCATTGAAATTCCTAAAAGTATACGTCTAAAAGTGTAAAGACGTTTTCTCTTTTGAATCCCCTATGTCTACCAATTCCATCACACTGGCACAAACGTGGAGCGTATTATACGTCTCGCGCTTTGGCGGTCAATCAGCAATCGATAATAATCTGATTTTTTCTCTGCTGATGGTTTCCGCGCCGTTCTGCTGCAGTCACGCGGATTTACAAATCTTTTACAAATCCTATAAATCTGTCTGACTTTTGATTGGTCTGTGCCACGTAGACTGAGTTCAGGTTGCACTATATTCTCAGTGAAGGATCAGCACTATGAACAGATTAATGAAATTGAGCCGAACCAGAAAATTGTTCCGGAACGCCGGGCTTTTGTTATTGGGTTTGTTACCAATGGCAGGGCAGGCGAGTCAGGTGGACCTGAATATCAATCTGGCAACACCGGTGATGGAGGCAGAAAGAGACCATCGGGCGTTTATCAAAATCTCGCTGGAAGGATTTGAGCAGCAGGATAAGCAGGCCCGTATCCCGGCGAATATTGCCATTGTGCTGGATAAATCCGGTTCAATGTCCGGCGATAAGATTGCTCATGCCCGGGAAGCGGCGATTATGGCAATTCAGCGACTGGATGAGCGGGATACCGTATCGGTAGTGACCTATGATTCCCGTGTCCGGGTGGTGGTACCGGCCACGCCGGTAAACCGTAAGCAGTCAATCTATAACGCAATTCGTCAGATTCAGGCGAATGGCAATACCGCCTTGTTTGCCGGGGTCAGCAAGGGAGCGCACGAATTGCGTACCTATCTCAGCCGTAACAAGGTAAACCGGGTGATTCTGCTATCGGATGGTCTGGCCAATGTCGGACCGCAGTCAGCGGCGGAGCTGGGGCAGTTAGGTGCATCGCTGGCAAAAGAGGGCATAAGTGTCACGACTATCGGCCTGGGCCTGGGTTATAACGAAGACCTGATGACACAGCTGGCGGGGTTCAGCGACGGTAACCATGCCTTTGTCGAGCACCCGGAGGATCTGGCGTCGATCTTTCAGTACGAGTTCGGCGATGTGCTGTCAGTGGTCGCACAGGATGTCGATATTCATATCCGTTGTCTCAATGGTGTTAAACCGATTCGTCTGTTGGGGCGCGAAAGCCAGATTATGGGAGACCGCATCAGTACCCGTATGAACCAGCTCTACAGCAAACAGGAGAAGTTTATTATTCTGGAAGTTGAGGTACCGGCACAGCAGACAGATACCGAACTGGAGCTGGCGCAGATCGATGTGACTTACGATAATCTCTACACCCGTGAACAGCAGCGTCTGTCCGGGCTGACGGTGGCCGGGTTCAGTCAGTCGCAGCAGGTGGTTGAAGAGGCTGTGGATAAAGCCGCGTATGAAGATGCGGTAGAGCAGGTTGCTAACCAGTACAGCCGTGAAGCGGTAGAAGCAAGAGATAGTGGTGATCTGTCCCGGGCGAAGAAAATTCTGCAGGACAGCGCTTCTTATCTTGGCTCGCAGGCGGCGCAGATCAGCTCGCCACGCCTGCAGGAACAGCAAGCTGAAGCGTTAGAAGATGCCGAGGCGCTGGAGAATGAGCAGGACTGGAATAAGCAGCGTAAAGAGCTTAAAGCCCGTCAGTATAAACGCTCAAACCAGCAAGCTTACTAAGCACTGACTCTAAGCACTTACTTTAAGCACTGAGATAAGAGCGTGTAAAAAAGGGATTCGTATTGAATAAAAGCACTCCGCGCCTGCTGGCTATGCTGATCATTCTGCCGATGTTGCTGCTTGGCTGGCTCGGAGTGCGGCTGCAGCTGGATCAACAGACAGTGCTGAACTATCAGCAGGCGCAGCTGGCGGAAAGTCAGCTGCAGGGCATTGATCAGCAATTCCAGAATCACTTCCTGTTACTGCAATCGGCGCTGACACCTCAGGCAGAGCAACTGTTTTCTGAAACTGGCGGAGCTTATGATGCAGTCACCGTCAGACAGTATATTCAGCGTTCGCCTCAGGTCAGGCAGCTGTTTGTAATCACGGATCGCGGTCAGCAGTTATTCCCACCGGTCGATCAGCCAGTCAACCGGGCTGAGCAGCAATTTGTCAGTCAGCTTCAGCCGATTCTGATGAATCCGGAGCGTTTCTTTATCGCCTCAACTGCGGATGAATCCGCTATTGCCGCTGAAGCAGGCGTCACCTCAATCGCTGCTGACAGCAATCTTTACAGCGCCCCTCTGAAATCCCGTTCGGTGGTGGCTGAACAGAGTATCGCGTCATCTCCCCGGGGCTGGATTGCCTGGTATGCAGATACCGGCCTGAAGCATATCTTCTGGTGGCAGGACCCGCAGGGCAATCGGGTCGGATTTGCGTTGAACAGCGCCCGCTTACTCTCAGATCTGATCAATCTGTTACCTGATTCGGAAACTGCGGGTACCGAAACAGTATTTGATCTTCAGCTGCAGGATGACCGGGGTGAGATTGCCTATTCCTGGGGTGATTATGAGTACGAAGTGGGGCAGAAGCCGCTACAGATCCGGCCACTCAGCCATCCATTAGGGAGTTGGCGGCTGGTGTATTTCAGCCCGGTTTCTGATGCCGGGAGTGGCGGCTGGTTGGGGTTAATCGCTCTGCTGGCGGTGGTGCTTGCGGCACTTTCCGGTCTGGGCTATCTGCTATACAGGGAGCATACCCGGGAGTTGCGGCTGGCGGAGCAGCGAGTCAACTTTGTTAACCAGGTATCCCATGAACTGAAGACACCGCTGACTAATGTCCGCTTATATGCAGAGATGCTGCAGGAAGAGATCGATGATGATGAAGTGCTGTCAGTTGCTCAGCGTTACCTGCGGGTAATCAATACGGAAGCTCAGCGTTTGTCCCGTCTGATTGAGAATGTGTTGAGTTTTTCCCGGGTTAAACGCCAGACAAACCGGATAGATCTGCAGGCCGGTGTTGTAGATCGTTGTATTGATCAGGTGGTAGAGGCCTATGCGCCACTGTTTGCCGATCAGGGAATCACTGTTAACAGACAGTTGGATGCAGGTCTGAACTGTCGTTTTGATCATGGAATACTGGAGCAGGTGCTCAATAATCTGCTGAGTAATTGCGAGAAATATGCCGCAGAAGGTAAGCAGATCACAATAACCAGCTGGCAACAGCAGGATGCGCAGATAAACAGCTATATCCGGGTGCAGGACAACGGCCCGGGCGTGCCTGTTGATCAGGCGGAGTTGATCTTTCAGCCTTTTTACCGGATCAGCAATAAGCTGACTGACGGTGTCAGCGGTACAGGCATTGGGCTGGGGCTGGCTCGGGATTTGGCGCGCAGTCACGGCGGAGATCTGACTCTGGAAACTGAATCTACTACCGGTGCCAGCTTCCTGCTCTGGCTGCCATCGCCAATCCCTGTTTGCACAGGGCTTGAATAGAATGCTCGGAATACAAAGACCGGAGTATAAGGAAGGCAATGATGAAGCTGTTGATCGCCGAAGATGATCTGAATATTCGTCAGGGACTACGGGCGTTATTAGAGACTGAAGGCTACGAGTGTCTGGAAGCGGCAGATGGTGACGATGCCTGGGAGATCTATCAGGCTGAACAGCCGGATCTGGTGCTGCTGGATATTATGATGCCGAAGCAGGATGGCTACAGCGTCTGCCGGCGGATACGTCAGGTCAGTGAGCAGGTGCCGGTGATCTTTATTACCGCAAAGTCAGAAGAGATTGATCAGGTGCTGGGCCTGGAACTGGGGGCTGACGACTATATTAAGAAGCCTTTCGGTAGCCGCGAAGTTACTGCCCGGATCAGAGCGGTAACCCGTCGTTGTCTGCGTAAAATGGATAAGGAAGACAGTGCGGAGCCGTTTGCAATGGCTGATCTGCAGATCCGACCGGATGAGCTGCGTGCAGTCAGAGGCGAGCAACAGATTGAACTCAGTCTGCGGGATCTGAAAATTCTGCGCCTGTTGTTTGAAAATACAGGCCGGGTGGTGGACCGCGACAGTCTGTTTAATCATTGCTGGGGGCATCATTACCTGCCCAGCAGCCGTACACTGGATCAGCATATTTCCAAGCTGCGCAAGCTGATCGAGCATAATCCCCGTGAGCCGCAGATCATAAAAACCGTGCATGGCATCGGATATCGCTTTGATAACTGAAATTCCCCGCTGAATCAGGTAGGATACGCTCCCCGATTCAACCTCTGTAGCCGTGATCCGGTTGCATGCAATGCAGTTATGCAGGTTAAAAACTTCTATGCAGGTTAAAGACTTCCATTTTGAGCTTCCCGACGAGCTGATCGCCCGCTATCCGCTGGAAAACCGTAGCGATAGCCGTCTGTTCTGTGTCGATGGTAACAGCGGCGAGCAGCAGCACCGTCATTTTCATGAAGTGCTGGAACTGCTTGAGCCCGGTGATCTGGTGGTATTCAACAATACCCGGGTGATTCCGGCGCGGATGTTTGGTCAGAAAGCCTCCGGCGGTAAGATCGAAGTACTGATCGAACGCTTGCTGGATGAGCGATCAGCGCTGGCGCATATCCGCTCCAGCCGTTCGCCGAAACCGGGTACGGAACTCTCGCTGGAAGGTGGGCTCAAAGCGACCATGGTGGCGCGCCATGATGATCTGTTTGAACTGCAGTTTGATCTGTCTGAGGGCAATCTGGTTGAGGCGCTGGAACAGTTCGGGCATATGCCACTGCCGCCTTATATGAAGCGTGAAGATGAGCTATCCGACCGCGAGCGTTATCAGACTGTGTATAACGAAAAACCGGGCGCGGTGGCTGCGCCGACGGCGGGTCTGCACTTTGATGATGCGCTGCTGCAGAAACTGGAAGCCAAAGGTGTGAATAAAGCCTTTGTTACTCTGCACGTAGGCGCAGGTACCTTCCGTCCGGTGAAAGTCGATAATATTCAGGATCACAAGATGCATGCTGAATATATCGAGGTTTCTGAAGAGGTGTGTCAGGCGGTGCGGGAAACCAAAGCGCGGGGTAATAGAGTTCTGGCTGTAGGAACAACGTCGGTTCGTTGCCTGGAAACGGCCAGCCAGAGTGGTGAGATTGAGCCATTCTTCGGCGATACCGATATTTTTATCTTCCCTGGCTATGAGTTCCGCACGGTGGATCTGCTGATCACCAATTTCCATCTGCCGGAGTCGACCCTGCTGATGCTGGTATCAGCCTTTGCTGGCTTTGAGCATATGATGGCGGCCTATGAGGAAGCGGTGCGACAGCAGTACCGGTTCTTCAGTTATGGTGATGCGATGCTCCTGAGCAAGAAACAGAACGGGTAAAAATACGGCCCCGGGATGATCCCGAGGCTGTTCAGTTAAGCGATATTTTATAAAATCCGCTTGATTGATTCTGTAGAGAGGCACGTCCCCGTGCCGATTAACGTGTCTGTCTCGGCACGAGGGCGTGCCTCCCTACAAATAAGCATTACCGAACAATGGGCTTTTAATTGTAAAAAATGCCCCTATATATGAATGCAATCACCCCGTCAGGGGAAAACAGATTCAGGACAGATTGTGAGCAGAGAATGTTTTATGAAGTTTGAGCACATGGCCAGCGACGGTAAAGCCCGTCGCGGTCGCTTGAGCTTTCCCCGGGGCGATGTTGAGACCCCGGCGTTTATGCCCGTTGGCACCTACGGCACCGTTAAAGGGATGTTGCCGAAGGATATTGAAGAGATCGGTGCCCACATTATTCTGGGTAATACCTTCCATCTGATGCTGCGTCCGGGTACGGAAGTGATTAAGCAGCACGGTGATCTGCACGACTTTATGAACTGGAAAGGTCCGATTCTGACCGATTCCGGTGGTTTCCAGGTGTTCAGCCTGGGGGCGATGCGTAAGATCACTGAAGAAGGCGTGACCTTCCAGTCCCCGGTGAACGGCTCCAAAGTGTTTATGGGTCCGGAAGAATCGATGCAGGTGCAGAAAGATCTGGGCTCTGACATCGTGATGATCTTCGACGAGTGCACCCCGTATCCGGCGACAGAGACAGAAGCAGCGACCTCGATGCGTCTTTCCCTGCGCTGGGCTAAGCGTTCTAAAGACGCCCATGGCGACAGCCCGTCTGCGCTGTTCGGTATCGTTCAGGGCGGTATGTATCCACATCTGCGGGATGAATCCATGAGCGGTCTGGAAGAGATCGGCTTCGACGGTTATGCCATTGGCGGTTTGTCCGTGGGCGAGCCGAAAGAAGAGATGGTTAAGGTGCTGGATCATCTGGCGCATAAGATGCCGGCAGATAAGCCTCGTTACCTGATGGGCGTGGGCAAACCGGAAGATATTGTTGAAGCGGTGCGTCGCGGTGTTGATATGTTCGACTGCGTAATGCCAACCCGTAATGCCCGCAACGGTCATCTGTTTACCCGCAACGGTGTGGTCAAGCTGCGTAATTCAGCCAATAAGACCGACACCCGTCCGCTGGATGAACAGTGCACCTGCTATACCTGTCAGAACTTCAGCCGTGCCTATCTGCATCATCTTGATAAGTGTAAGGAGATCGTCGGCTCACAGCTGAATACGATCCACAATCTGCACTACTATCAGGAGCTGATGGCGGGTTTGCGTCAGGCAATTGAACAGGGTAAATTGGACGACTTTGTCGATGAGTTCTATCAGCTGCGAGGCATGGAAACACCGCCTCTGCCTGAGTCCGAAAGCGAATAATTTTTTAATCTCAAATAGTATTAGGAGAAGCCTTCAATGAGCTTTTTTATCTCTCCAGCATACGCTGAAGCAGCCGCTGCACCGGGTGGTATGGATCCAAGCATGTTCAACCTGATCTTCCTGGTTGGCTTTGGTGTTATCTTCTACCTGTTCATGTGGCGTCCACAGTCTAAGCGTGCAAAAGAGCATAAAGCGCTGCTGTCTGGCCTGAGCAAAGGTGACGAAGTGATCACTGCGGGCGGTATCCTGGGTAAGGTTGTGCGTCTGAACGAAGATTACGTGGTACTGCAGGTTTCTGATAACACTGAGCTGACTTTCCAGAAGACTCACGTCAGCGCTGCGCTGCCAAAAGGCACCATTAAAGAGATCCAGTAACAGGTTCATAACAAAACGCCACTACAGTGGCGTTTTTTTGATGTAGGGACAGGGCGCTATGCTCAACAAATATCCACTATGGAAAAACGCGCTGATCGTGCTGGTACTGCTGATTGGCGGTATCTACGCAGCACCTAACCTTTATCCTGACGACTACGCTGTTCAGCTTTCCGGTGCCCGGGAAGTGAATGTTGTCGACCAGCGTCTGCTGGATCAGGTTACCGGTGTGCTGGACAAAGAGCAGATCAGCTTCAAGAGTGAAGAACTGACCGATAAAGGTGGTTTACTCCGCTTCCCGGACAGTCAGGCGCAGCTGAAAGCTAAAGACGCGATCAGCCGTACACTGGGCGATGATTATGTTGTCGCACTGAACCTGGCGCCGACGACGCCGGAGTGGCTGACCTCTGTAGGGGCCGGACCGATGAAACTGGGTCTGGACCTGCGTGGCGGTGTGCACTTCCTGCTTGAAGTGGATATGGCTGCAGCAGTAGCGCAACGTCTGGATGTCTACGTCAGTGAGATTAAAACCAAACTGCGTTCTGAAAAGCTGCGCTACCGGGCGGTGGATCATCGTGAAGATGGCAGCCTGGAGGTTAAGTTCTCCAAGGCCGATGTGCGTGATGAAGCACTGAGCTTTCTGCGTACAGAATACCCTGAATTCCTGATGGCGGATGAAGACCTGGATGGTGCTTTTTATCTGACTATCACGCTGGCGGAAACCAAGATCCGGGAGATCGAGGATTACGCTATCAAGCAGAACCTGACCACCCTGCGTAACCGGGTTAACGAACTGGGTGTAGCCGAGCCGCTGGTTCAGCGTCAGGGCCGTAACCGTATCGTAGTCCAGTTGCCGGGTATTCAGGATGCTGCGGCGGCGAAGCGGATTATCGGTAAAACAGCGAATCTGGAGTTCCGTCTGGAAGCGCGTACCGATGCTTCCCGTGCCACAACAGAGACCTACGAGTTCCGTAATCCGGATCGTGGTCTGCGTCAGGCAACCCTGGAGAAAGATATTATTATCTCTGGTTCCAGCGTCTCTAACGCCCAGGCTTCGTTTGATGAAAACGGTCAGCCGCAGGTCAATATATCGCTGGATGACAAAGGCGGTAAGCTGATGAACCGTGCCTCCCGTGATGCGATCAAGCGTCGCATGGCGGTACTGTTTGTTGAGCACAAGAGCCGTACTCTGTATGAAACCGTTGATGGTGAGCAGATTGCCAAGCGTATACCTTACGTAGAGAAGAAGATCATCTCTCTGGCGACGATTCAGAGCGTGCTGGGTGCCAGCTTCCGGATCACCGGTCTGGATAGTGCAACTGAGTCCTCTGAACTGGCACTGTTGCTGCGTGCCGGTGCTCTGGCTGCGCCGATCTACTTCGTTGAAGAGCGCACGGTGGGCCCAAGCCTGGGTGAGCAGAACATCGAGCTGGGTGTGATTTCGGTACAGATCGGTTTCGCGCTGGTGCTGCTGTTTATGCTGGTTTACTACCGCGTGTTTGGTCTGCTGGCTAACGTTGCACTGACCCTCAACCTGGTGCTGCTGATGGCGGTGATGTCGATCCTGTCGGCCACGCTGACGCTGCCGGGTATTGCCGGTATTGTACTGACGGTCGGTATGGCGGTGGACGCCAACGTGCTGATCTTCTCCCGTATCCGTGAAGAACTGAAAAATGGTCTGCCGCCGCAGTCAGCGATCAGCGCTGGTTTCGATCGCGCATTCACGACCATTTTTGACGCCAACATCACTACGTTGCTGGCAGCGGTGATTCTGTTTGCGATGGGTACCGGGCCGGTGAAAGGCTTCGCGATTACTCTGTCTGTGGGTATTGTGACTTCAATGTTTACCGCGATCATGGTGACCCGTGCACTGGTTAACCTGACTTACGGCGGTCGTTCGCTGAAGAAGCTGTCTATCTGACGGAGGAGATGAAGATGACGACTGCTAAGATTTATAACTTTATGGGGCTGCGTAAGATCGCAGCCGGTCTGTCCATCGCGCTGTTGCTGATCTCCGTAGCATCGCTGGCGATCAATGGTCTGAAATTCGGTCTGGATTTTACCGGCGGCTCACTGATTGAAGTGGGTTATGAGCAGGGGCCTGAGCTGAACCAGATCCGTGATACGCTGCAAGCAGCGGGTTATGAGGATGCGGTGGTTCAGACCTTTGGTTCACCGGTGGATATTCTGATCCGTCTCGGTGAGAACCATGACCCCAAGCTGGGTGATGAGGTACTGAAAACCCTGCAGGCCAATGAAACTCAGGATCTGACCCTGCGCCGTAACGAATACGTCGGTGCGCAGGTTGGTGAAGAGCTGCGTGAGCAGGGTGGTCTGGGTATGCTGCTGGCGCTGTTTATGGTCATGGTATACGTAGCCTTCCGTTTCCAGCTGAAATTCTCAATCGGTGCAGTAGCTGCGCTGGCTCACGACGTACTGATCGTGCTGGGATTCTTTTCGTTATTCCAGTTGGATTTCGATCTGACGGTACTGGCGGCATTGCTGGCGGTAATCGGTTACTCCCTTAACGATACCATCGTGGTATCCGACCGGATCCGTGAGAACTTCCGCAAACTGCGTAAGGGTACACCGGTTGAGATTATGGATACCTCGCTGAGCCAGACCCTGGGTCGGACATTGGTAACCTCTCTGACCACCTTGCTGGTGCTGGCGGCACTGGCGATCTTCGGTGGTGAAATGATTCACGGTTTTGCGCTGGCACTGCTGGTGGGTGTCTGTATCGGTACTTACTCCTCTATTTACGTGGCAGCGAACGTGCTGATCGCGATGGGCATCTGTAAAGAAGATCTGATGCCGCCGGAAAAAGAAGAGACCGAAGAAGATCTGCGTCCTTAAGAGGGTGCTATCGAGCTTCAGAAAACCGGCCCTTTGCGGCCGGTTTTTTAATTGGTCAGAAACTGAGCGGATAGAAATGCTATAGTGCGCTCAGCAATAGTTTATTAGAAGAATCTGAATGACAAAAAATAACGGGATTGTTGACGATCCCCACGCCGCCCGTGAGGCGGAAAAGTATGAAAAACCGATCGCCAGCCGTGAGCTGATAATGCAGCTGTTGGATGAGCAGGGTGAGCCTCTGACCCGTCCACAGCTGGAAGCACTGCTGGAGATCGATGATTATGACCAGTCTGAAGCGTTGCGCCGCCGTCTGCGGGCGATGGAGCGGGATGGTCAGTTGATGCGTAACCGCAAGGCTCAGTATGTGTTACTGAGCAAGCTGGATCTGGTTGCAGGTCGGGTACAGGGTCATCGCGATGGCTTTGGTTTCCTGGTGCCGGATGAAAAAGGTGACGATATCTTCCTGTCGGCCCGCGAGATGCGCCAGGTATTCGACGGCGATAAAGCGCTGGTACGGGCTACCGGTCAGGACCATAAAGGCCGTACCGAAGGCGCTATCGTCGAAGTATTGGAGCGCAATACCCGCAAGCTGGTAGGGCGCTTTCAGGGCAGCGGTGGCTTCGGCTATATGAGTCCTGAAAATCAGCGCATTACCAACGATATCCAGATCATCCCTGATCCGGAAAACGGACTGGATTACCGCGATGGTCAGTTGATTGTTGCAGAGCTGGTTACGCCGCCGTCCAAGCGAACTAAAGCCACGGCAAAAGTGATCGAAGTGCTGGGTGATCATATGGCACCGGGTATGGAGATTCAGGTCGCCATTCATAACTACGATATTCCCAATGAGTGGAGTGATTCACTGCGTCAGGAAGTCAGCGAGTTTGGCCCTGAAGTACCGGAATCAGCGAAGCAGAACCGTGTGGATTTGCGGGATCTGCCACTGGTGACCATCGATGGTGAAGATGCAAAAGACTTCGATGATGCCGTCTACTGTGAGCCAAAACGCTCCGGTGGCTGGCGTCTGTGGGTCGCCATTGCTGATGTGTCTGCTTACGTGATGCCAGCCACCGAGCTGGATATTGAAGCGCACAAGCGCGGTAACTCTGTTTACTTCCCTGAATTCGTAGTACCGATGCTACCGGAGATGCTGTCGAACGGTCTCTGCTCCCTGAACCCGGATGTGGACCGTCTGGCGATGGTGTGTGAGATGACAGTCAGCGCCAGCGGCAATCTCAGTGGCTATAAGTTCTACGAAGCAGTTATCCGTTCCCATGCCCGTCTGACCTACACCAAGGTGGGCGCGATGCTGCAGGAGCCGGATAGCGATAAAGGTACCGCGCTGCGTCAGCAATACGAAGCCGTAGTGCCGCATCTGGAGCATCTGTACGATCTGTATCACGGTCTGCGAGAAGCCCGTGAAGCACGCGGTGCGATCGACTTTGAAACCACCGAAACCCGCATAATCTTCAGCGAAGATCGCAAGATCGACAAGATCGTGCCGGTGGTCCGTAACGACGCTCACAAGATCATTGAAGAGTGTATGCTGTGCGCCAACGTGGCGTCTGCCCGTTTGTTGCAGAAACTGAAACAGCCAGCGCTGTTCCGGGTCCACGATGGCCCGAAAGAGTCGAAACTGGAATCCCTGCGTACTTATCTGGGGCCGTTGGGACTGAGTCTGGGCGGCGGCGCTGAACCAACGCCGCAGGATTATCAGGATCTCACAGAGAGTCTGGAAGGTCGTGCCGATAAGCATGTGATTCAGGTAATGATGCTGCGCTCGATGTCGCAGGCGGTCTACAGCCCGGAACATAAAGGCCACTTCGGCCTGAACTATCCGGCGTACACTCACTTCACTTCGCCGATCCGCCGTTACCCTGATCTGTTGGTGCACCGTACCATTCGCTCGCTGATTCACTCCGGTATGGCCAGCAACCATCTGCATCGTCCGGATGATTTTGAGTCGAATCGTGCGCTGGTGCATCAGTACACCATGCCGCAGATGGTTGAGCTGGGTGAGCACTGCTCGATGACTGAGCGTCGTGCCGATGATGCTACCCGTGATGTGATGGCATGGCTGAAGTGTGAATATATGGAAGATTGCGTCGGTGAGGAGTTTGCCGGAGTGATCTCGGCGGTGACCGGCTTTGGTGTCTTTGTCGAACTGGAAGAGGTCTATGTTGAAGGTCTGATCCATATCTCGGCGCTGCCTGGTGATTACTATCAGTTTGATCAGGCGCGTCAGCGCTTGCAGGGTGAGCGCAGCGGTAAGAGTTTCCGTCTGGGTGATCGTCTGCTGGTGCAGGTGGCACGGGTTGATCTGGATGACCGTAAGATCGACTTTGAACTGCTGAAAACGCTGGATGCTGCGGATAAGCAGAAAGGTAAGAAGCCAGCTGAAAAGAAAAAGCTGAGTAAGCGTGAGTTGCTGCGCAGTGGCAAGATTCAGATGGCTGAACTGGAAAGCCAGCAGGGGCGTAAGCCGAAGGCCGGTGGTGCCAAGCGTTCAGCCAAGCCGCATCCGTGTAATCGTGCCTCTGCCAGTGCATCTAAAAGCAGCGCTTCTGATAAAAGTCCCTGGGCTGACTCGAAAGCGCCGACTAAAGCACCGATTAAAGGTCCGCGCAAGCGTCCGGCTCAATCGGATGATGTCAGTGCTGCTGAAAGTAAACCGGCTAAGCCGCAGCGTGGCTCAGGCGCCCGCCTGAGTGAACATGAGAAAGAGGTCATTAAACTGTCCAAGAAACAGTCTAAAGGTCTCAGCAACCGGGCTAAGAAACGCAAGCTTAAGAAACTTCGCAAGAAGAGCGGGCCTAAAGGTTGAGCCTCAGCTTTCAGCTTGGACTCAGTGCGGCTATCCCGTATAGCCGCAGATTATCCTGCCAGAAATAACTCAGATAACCGGCAACGGTAATCGCTGACAGTAACAGCAGTAAGACACTGCTGTTACTGTTCAGTTGTTCCCGCCAGTTCATATATCCGGCAATTATTCTCAGGCTTGCCGCGAAAACGCCCCCTAAAGCCATCGCTGCCAGTACATCCACAGGCCAGTGGACGCCCAGACCCACTCTGCTCAGTGCTACGGCCGAGACCAGAATCAGTGTGGTCAGATAGACCGCGCGTCGAAGCGGCGCACTCAGAGGCAGGGCAATCAGTGTGGCAACGATGCCCAAACAGATGGCCGCGGAGCTGGTGTGCCCACTTGGAAAACTGTAGCTGGTCAGCCATTGCCCGGCTTCAGGACGCTCAACGGCGAACCAGTGTTTCAGCGCAGAGTTTGTCAGTACGCCGATAATTGTGATCACTGTTAGCAGCAGTGCCGGCCAGAGTTGTCTACCTGATCGGTACAGAATAGCTGCCGTTATCAGGATCAGCAGACTCAGTAGCGGTTTATCCCCAAGCATGGTGATGCCGGCAATGACCGGGGAGTCTGCCAGCAGGCCTGACAAAAGAGCGTGAGCAGAGCTGTTCAGTTGGCTGATGTGAGAGTGCTGGCGCAACAGTAGCAGCAGCAGAAATACAACGCTACAGCAGATAAGAAGGGTCATGGCTGGCAGCGGCACGGGGCGGTTATCCGGCCAGAGACCGGACTGCCAGACCTTTGTCTGTAGTCTCGCGGCCCAGGCTTTTTCGGGCTGTAGCCATTGATGCAGTTTGTGAAACAGCAGCAACAGAATGATCAGACCGATCAGAATATAACCCGGGGCTGACCAGGCATCAGGAATGGCGGCTGTGCTGCTGCCCAGCAGGTAGCCGGGAAGAATGTATACCGGTGCCCACACCAGTGCCGAAAGCAGATTGAAGAGGATGAAGCGTCGGGCAGGCATCCCCAGCGTACCGGCAACAAAGGGAATCACCGGTCTGATCGGGCCGATAAAGCGTCCCAGTACCACACTGTAACTGCCATAGCGCTGAAAGAATTCGTGTCCCCGTGTAATCCATTCCGGATGCTGTTTCAGCGGCCAGCGAGACTCTACGAAGGGGGCTGCGTATCGTCCCAGCCAGAAACTTAATAAATCCCCTGTAACGGCACCGGCATAGGCGGCACTTAACAGCCAGTAAATATTGGCGTTCTGCTGGCCGGCGGCGCTGGCGATCGCAAACAATAGTGCAACCCCGGGAACTACAATGCCGGCAAAGGCCAGGGATTCGATAAAGGCTACTACTGCGGTCAGCGGAATGAGCCAGAGCAGTACGTTTGAATCAGTGAGAAATGCTTCCATAACAGCGAGTATAAGTTAGAAATGAGAAAAGTTAATTTCTAACAACTGTTTGTTTTTTATAGGAATGTTCGAAAAGGGGGTTGTGTCGGGGAAAGAGTGGTTGGTATGTATATTAGTTAAGTCTTATGTTGTTTGTCGCAATATTCTGTTTTTAAAGGTTTTTTTAATCATTCATTCAATCTTTAACCAAACTATAATAGATCCTGAGACAGGGATAGATATATAGTATCGTTGTTTGAATTCTGGCTGTTTTTTAACCATAATTGCCAGTAATAAAAATAAATGCAATTCATATAGCGCACGGATGCTCTTCTCTTGCAGCCAGCTCTGCGAGAGCTCTCAGGATGAGAGCAGGGGGGAAACAGAGTGGCATACTCACGAAAGTTGGCTCGTGCTTTTCGGGGCGCGGGCTTTTGCTGTCTTCTGGGGCTATCAGCCTCGTCAAACGCAGAAAATCTGTTGGATCTATATCAGGCGGCCCTGAATAACGATCCTGGATTACGGGCTGCACAATTCGATCATCAGGCCAGCCAGGAGGTGGTGACACAAGCGTGGGCCGGTTATCGTCCGACCGCTACCTTTGATTACGATGATGTAAGTACCACGCAGGATATTGTCAGCAGTGACAATACGGTTTTCCAGACCGGCAGTACGACTTTTCCTTCCACCACCTGGACGATCACAGTTACTCAACCGATTTTCCGTTATGCCAACTACCTGCGCATAGGACAATCAAAAGCCGAGTTAAAGCAGGCTGATGCCGAACTGATTAATGCGCAGCAGGAACTGATGGTCAGGGTGTCGGAAGCCTATATGGAGGCGCTGGCATCCAGAGATGAACTGGGGTTCCTGCAGGCAGAGCTGAATGCGGCCAGAAAACAACTGGAGCAGGCTGTCGGGCGTGAAGATGCCGCGATTGGCCGCAAGGTTGACCGTTATGATGCTGAAGCCCGTGTGGCATCAGTGGAAGCGGATTATGCCGACGCAGAAATCGCCTTTAATGATGCGCTGGAAGCCTTGTATGAGATGACCGGCAACGAGCCGGGACCTCTGGCGCCGCTTCAGGAAGAGATTGATCTGGTGCTACCGGTGCCGACGGATGAAAAACACTGGCTGCAGTCGGCAGCGAAGAATAATCCTCAACTTGTTGCACAGCGACAAGCTGTCGATGTCGCACGTCGGGAGATCTCCCGTCAGAACGCCGGTCACTATCCTACCCTAGATGCGGTATGGCGCAACACCAATCAGGAAACTCAGGGCACCTTGTTTGGTGGTGGTAGTGAAGTAGAAACGAAAGAGTTGCTGCTGCGCTTTAATCTGCCCATCTATTCCGGAGGCTCTGTCAGCTCCCGTACCCGGGAAGCTGAAGCCCGTTATTACAGCGCTGAAGAAGAGTTGACCCGGATTCTGCGCGAATCCCGTCGACAATCCCGTGAAGCATATTGGGGCGTTGTGAATGCGGTTAAGCGGGTTAAAGCTCTGACGAAAGGCGTTGCCGCTCAGGAAGCAACTCTGGAACTGCGTCGGGCCGCCTATGAGTCCCGTATCGAGACCGCTATCAGTGTGCTTGATGCTGAACGGGATCTGTATTCTGCAAAACGAGACCTGTCACGGGCTAAGTATGACTACCTGCTCAACGGCATTCGCCTGAAAGCACTGGTCGGTGTTCTGACCGAAGATGATCTGAATCTGATTAACAACTGGCTGGAAGGTTAAACCAGCTCCATAACTCTGTTTTGACTGAAGTATTTCAGCCCGAACGTAGCAGTGGTAAATAAACGCGGGGGCGTTGCTATGAGTAAGTTGTTTGGCAAGAAAAAAGGGGCGCGCAAGGCGTCTAAAAAGAAACAGAATCTGCAATTAGAGGCACTGGAGAACAGGGTTCTCCTGTCTGCCGATCTGGGTATCAGTGCCAGTGATCTGCAGCAGCCGCAGTCTGGTGAGGTGATTGAATCTGAACTGCAGCTGGAGACGCTGGAAGGTTCTGAGTTTGAACCACAGACGATTGCAGTCGATGATTCCCTGACCCGTCTGGCAGATGAGCTTATTGTGGCAGAAGGCGAGGCCTTTGCGGGTGAAGAAACCACCCCTGAAACGGCCCCTGAAGCCGCTGCTGATGGTGAAACTAATGAACAGGAACAAGCGCTTTCCCCCGAAGCTCTGTACCTGGCGCAGCAGGTTCAGGCTCAGGAAATCATCATTGTTGATGCCGGCATCCCCCAGCTGGAATCGGTACTGAATGAACTTTTCAATACTTCTGAATCTGGTGTATCAGAAGCTATCAGCTCTCTTAATCCTTCAGAATCGGCCAGTGTTCCGGCTGCTGCCCCCGCAGCGGATTCTGCCAGTCAGGAGGAGCAGCCGGCAGAAACTCTGGTTGGATTATCTTTAGAGGATCAGATCCGCTTTAACGCTGAACGTGAAGTAAAAATCTTTGTTCTCAGTGCGGAACAGGATGGAGTCGCACAGGTTGGTTCTATTCTCGACTATTTCGACAACGTTGCTGCGGTGCATTTGCTCAGTCATGGTTCGGCAGGTGCGCTGTTCCTGGGCAACAGTCAGCTGAATTCTCAGCAACTACGTCAGAATTCGCAGCAGATAAAACGCTGGGGGAATGCGCTGACGGCCGATGGTGATCTGCTGCTGTATGGTTGCGATGTTGCTGCCGGTACTGATGGCCAGGGCTTTATTGAGCAACTCGCCGATCTGACCGGTGCAGATGTTGCCGCTTCCGATGATGACACAGGCAACGGTGATCAGGCTGACTGGGATCTGGAGCATCAGACTGGTCAGGTGGATGCTGCCATTCTCAGCAGCAGTGTTATGCAGGGAGTGTTGGCAACTACGCCTACTGATGGCAATGACACTCTTACAGTGACTGCGAATACTGCGGGTCTGAAAGGTGATGACTCCTATCAGTTTAATTCACTGCCTGCCAGTACCGTCACAGTCACAGAAAAGAAAAATGAAGGTACCGATACGCTGAATCTGTCCGGTATCTCCGAAGCACTGATTATCACGATCAAGAAAGATAATGTCGTTGAGGTAAGTAACAGCAGCGGTGCAGTCAAGATTCGCGCAACTTATGTCGAGAACATTATTGGTGGTAGCGGCAACGATACCATTTATGTGCAGAAGGGCGCTGAGTTAAAAGGTTATCTGGACGGAAATGGCGGAACCAATACGCTCAGCTACACAGATCCTGATGCTGGTTTACTGTCCGATAAGAGTTATACAGGATCCGTTGCGGTTGATTTTGGTACTGACGGTGATGATAACGGCAAAGCGACAGCTATCGATGGTTTTGCTCTGAACGGCATCCGTAATATTGATGTAGTCGAAGGCGGTAAAAAGAACGACTTCCTTAAAGGCAGCACGGCTGCCGATGATCTGTCCGGCGGCAAGGGCGATGACGCCCTCAGTGGTAATGCCGGTAATGATCAGCTTAAAGGTGATGCCGGTGACGACTGGCTTGATGGTGGCGCGGGTAGCGATACCGTTGAAGGCGGTGCAGGTAGCGATACCCTGATTGCCAGTGCAGATGGCGATACGCTGAAAGGTGGCACGGGTAATGATATCTATCAGTTCAGCTCCAGCACCAACTGGAATGGCACCACGGTAACCGAAAACAATAATGAAGGCAGCGATACGCTGGACTTCAGCCGGGTGTCTGAAGATCTGACTTTCACCCTGAATGATGTTGCTGCGACCGGTTATACGATTGCGGCGGCAGGTCAGACGGTTTCAGGTGCAAAAAATGTTGAGCGTATAACCGCAGGTTCTGGCAATAATACCTTTCAGTTTAAGAATGGCTGGGCCGATCTGTTACTGATAGACGCCGATGCTTCGGCTACGGTGACGCTGGATCTGAGTGATGTTACTGATGATCTGACCATCCGCGTTAAAGCGGATGGCTCGGTGGAGATTGAAGATGCCAATGGTCATCGGGCGCTGATCGAAAATGTTGATCACATCACCGGGGGACAGGGCAGTAATACTTACATTATCGAAGAAGGTGCGACGCTGGCCGGGAATCTGACCGGTGGTAGTGGCACAAATATTCTCGATTATAGCGAATACAAAGCAGCTCTGGATCTGAAGACCAGCTCAACGCCACCGGGTGTAAGCGGTACTCTGAGTGGTACATTCCAGATTGTTGGCAGTAGTAAACAGGATCTGCTGCAAGCGGAGAGTAGCGGCCAGACATTGTCCGGCGGTGATGGCGATGATTATCTATTGGGTGACGCTGGTGACGATACTCTGACCGGTGATAAGGGCGATGATATTTTCGCCGGCGGTGCCGGTAATGATAGCTTTGAAGGCGGTAAAGGCGATGATACTTACTACTTTACCGGTAACTGGGGGCAGGACACGGGTATCACCGAAGCCGCTAAAGGCGGCTCCGATACCATCAGCTTTGCAGGTATGGATGCTGTTGCAGCAACGGCAGACCTGGCTGCCATCGACCAGATTGCAGCCGTCACCAATGATCTGACCTTAACAGTCGATGCTGGTGTGCTGAATGTCACCGATGGGCCGGGCGCCAGTGCAAATAGTCTGACTGTGGCGGCATCCAGCTTCCAGCATATCGAAAACTTGCTGGGCGGTAGCGGCAGTAATATCTACGAGTTTAAAAATAACTGGTGGCAGAACGGTCTGGATCAGATAAATCTGGATGACAGTGCCTCCAGCGACGGTACGCTGGATTTTTCTGCAGTCACCAGTGATCTGACTTTCGAGATCAGCAAAGACGGTGATGTGACCGTGGTGAAGGTATCGACCGTTGTCAGCGGTAAGGTCTATACCGTGATCGCCCGCGGTGTTGAAAACCTGATCGGTGGTGAGGGCGATAACCAGTATCAGTTTGCCGCCGGTGCTGCTTTGGCCGGTGATCTGACCGGTTTCTCGGGCACGGGAGCAAATGCCGGTACTGCGACGCTGGATTTTGCTGACTATGGTGAAGCCGTAGCGATTGACCTGCAGACTGCGACGGCCACCACTGTTGCGGATGCCACTAATAAGCTGGTGGGTGGCACGCTGAGCAATATTAACGATCTGACCGGTAGTGATCATGATGACCAGTTGACCGGTGATAGTCAGATTAACCGCCTCGACGGTGGTGCCGGTGCTGATACGCTTAAGGGTGGTGCCGGTAATGATATTCTGATCGGCGGCAAGGGCAGCGACACCCTGGAAGGTGAAGCGGGTGATGATACTTATGTAGTCGACAAACAGTGGGGCAAGCTGGATATTGGCCTGTCTCCTACCCAGACAGATACCATCAATGACAACAGCGACAACAACACGCTGGATCTCACCGGGATCAGTAAAGATCTGAAACTGAGCTTTACCGATGGCGCTACCGGGACCAATGTGGAAGTGGCTGTAGCACTGACTGCCGGCAGCAATAAAATCCGGATTAACGAAGCCAGTTCTGACTGGACCATCAATACCGGCGCAGGGGATGACACTGTTATTGTCGCCCGTGATGCTGATTTCGGCGGTACGCTGGATACCGGTGATGGCATCAATGTGCTGGACTACTATCACGGCACTCAGAATAACCGTATTGATAGCTATAACAGTGCCGTCACGGTCGATCTGTCAGCCGACAGTGCAACAGGTTTTGGTTCTCTGTCCGGGATTCGTGATGTCTACGGTTCCGATGCTGATGGACAGGATAGTCTGACCGGTGATGATCAGGATAATACTTTTTATGTCGGTACCTGGGGCGAACTGGATGGTGACGCCAGTCGCCAACATACGATTGATGGCGGCGGTGGCAGCGATACCGTCAGCTTCCTGAACTTCTCGGCCAGCGATTTCGATATTACCGCTGATCTGTCCACCGGTGAGGCAACTTACGATGGTACCGGTGAAGTAATTGCCGGTTTAACGGCGATAGAAAATCTGACCGGTGGTGCCGGCGACGACACACTGATCGGCGATCTGCTGGCAAATATCCTCAATGGCGGAGCCGGTGATGACACTCTGCGTGGCGGCGAAGGTGATGATATCTACGCCTTCGATTCCGGTTTCGGTCTGGATACCATCGAAGAGCAGCTTGATGAAGGAACCGATCGGCTGGACTTCACCGGAGTGAATGAGGAACTGACCTTTAATAATGGTCGTGTTAATCAGGATCCGACTGTTACTGAGCCCGAAGTTGATCTGGCTACTGCGCTGGGTCGGGCTGTTACTGTGACTGATGGCTCGAATACCCTGACCGCCGATTTCAACGTTGAGAAGTTTGATGGCGTTAAGGACACAGATAAACTGTTCCAGTCCAATGTCACTCTGACCACGGATGTTCAGGACGATATTCTCAGTGGTCTGGAAGCGCTGAAGTCGTTGGTTGATGGTCTTTCTGCGGGCTATTCTGAATTCGCTGACCTGTTGGCCTTACAGTTACCGCTGGTCAACAGCACCCTCGCGGATCTGCTGAAAGACGGTAGTGATGTGCCTGTGGATTTTGCTACGGTGATCGGCACTGAGCTGCAGACCCGTATCGATGCTCTGCGTACGCTGTTCTGGGGAGCTGATCCTACCGCCACAGCCAATGATGGCAATACCACCAATACTGATGCGGTGCTGGCGCTGACTGACGGTAATGGTGATCCGCTGTTCCGTATCAGCGAGAATACCCGACTGCTGGAATTTGCCACCACGCTGGAACTGTTTGAAGGGACAAAATCTCTTGGACTGGATCTGGGCGGCACACTGAGTGCTATTCCTGGCCTGAATGTAGATCTGAATCCTGATGTGACTGCCAGAGCAACCTTTGATTTTGCCTTTGGGGTGATTCCGGCAGATCCGGCAGATCCTGCAAACAATCTTGAATTCCACGTCGCCGATCCATCGCTCAATCTGCTGGTAAGCCTGCAGGATACAGCGATTAATGCTGCGCTGGACTTCGGCCTGGTAGCCGCTTCTATCGATGATGGCAGTCTGGCTATGACCATCGATCTGGGGCTGGGAGCTGAAGGTGATCTGAGTCAGACGGTAATCGAAGATACGGTTACCAACGGAACCTATGACAGTCTGTTCAGCCTGAAAACCGGTGCTGAGACGGGTATTACTGCAGAGCTGCCGATTGATGTGGATACTTCCGGACTGGGTATTGATATTCCGGCGCTGCCAACGATCACTCTGGCGACACCTGAATTCCCTGAATTCCCCAGCCTGAGCGAGCTGGCCGATCTGTTCGGTGATCTGGACTGGAGCCTGCCCGATCTGAGTGACCTGCTTGATCTGAGTGCGATCAGTATGGATCAGCTGTTCAGTATGTTACGCAGCGGTCTGAACTATCTGGTCAGCAACTTTGACTTTGATATGCAGATTCCGGGGCTGGGTATCAGTCTGGATGATATCTTTAAGAATATTCCGGGATTGGATCTGGGGCTGCAGGACTTCCTGAATAAGCTACTCGATCCGCTCAACAGCTTTGACCTCAGTCTGGGACTGCAGGGGCTGGAAGACTGGCTGAATGCTGAGCTGGCCAGACTACTGCCGGGTTTCCCGGCGCTGGCACTGCCGCAATTTGATTTTGAATGGGATGGCTTCAACCTCGATATCGACTTTGATTTCGATCTGGGCCTGAACGACCTGCTGGCGGCGCTGAGTCTGGATCCGCTGTCGCTGGACTTTGATCTGGATCTGTCGGCGCTGACCTCGTTCCTCAATCTGCCTGCTAACTTCGATCCGGCGAAACTCGGTCTGACTCTGGATTCCAGTGCCCAGCTATTTGTAGATGCCGAGCTGGATATCGACTTCGAGCTGGATCTTGCCGTTCAGGAGTACGCTAAAGCCGTACTGGCCAATAAGGGGACCAGCGGCATCGATCTGCTGGACTATGCGTTTATTGGTGATGATACCCAGATCGGTGTTGAAGCCAGTGCCGGTGCCAATGACATTGATGTTGAAGCATCCCTGAGCATCAGCGATTCCCTGCCGGATATCGGCTTCTGGATAGAAGACGGTATCGCGGTCATACAGGCCGCAGCGGTGGTTGCTCTGCCGCAGGTCAGTAATGGCCGTTATCAGCTCAGTGGATTTAATGTCAGCAACTTCTCCATCGACGCCGGGGGCTCGGCTGCACTGGATCTGCCAATGTTCCTGGGCACCAATAGCCTGCCGATGGGGGGATCAGAGGATGATCTGAACGGTGACGGCATTGCCGACAACGTGCTGCATGCAGGTTTTGATTTTGACACCAGTGGCCTGACCAGCCCTGAAGTGATCGCGCCGAATTTCGCCGGTTTTAATCTGATCGCCTTCCTCAATGATCCGGCCACCATTCTGGCCGGGCTTGAAGGTATGTTTGGCAGCATCAAGAGCATGATGGCGGATCAGTTGGGTGGTCTGGGTCTGCCGTTTATCGGTGATGTACTGAAAGACTCCGGTGCTTTTGTTGATCAGCTGCGCGATAACATGCTGGGTGATAAAACCGGCGATGTATATGCTGACGGAACACTGGGTAAATCACTGCAGGATGCCGCGGCGAATGGCGATGATGTAATCAGCCTGATCCGTGAAGCGATGTACAACGAGCTGGGTGATTACCTGCAGATCGTTGCCACAGACTCAGATGGCAATCCGCTGTTTGATGATCTGGGTAATATCCTTTACCGCGATGTTCAGTCCGCTGATGATATTGGTCTGGTACTGACTGCGGAAGGCGAGCTGACCTTTAATGTGCTGCTGGCGGGTAGTGTGTTCGAAGGTCTGAATGATTACCGGGTACGCTACAGTGACAGTGATCCGACCCTGATCGAGAAGCGTTATCTGGAAGCGCCGATTAACTTTGATCTGAGCGCGCCGGGCCTGGGGTTGAAAACCGGGCCTGAAGACAAGATCGAAATCAGTCTGGATTACTTCTTCGGACTGGGATTCGGCCTGGATGGCGAAGGCTTCTTCCTCGATACTGCTGGGGTGACTGCTGCGGGAGAAGAGCTGGGACTGACGCTGGATGCTTCCCTCAGCGATGGTACCAGTCTGACCGGTACCCTGGGCTTCCTGCAGATGCGTCTGGAAGAGATCGATGACGACGATGGTAACTCAGGTCTGCGTGGTAAAATCGCAATTGATATTACCGACAATGACGATGATCGCTGGCGCGTTTCAGAAAATCTGGAGCTGATCGCTTCTGTTTCTGCCGATGCCAATGTCGATCTGAAAGCCACCCTGGATATGGATTTTGGCGGTGTCGATCTGGCCTTGCCAGGGGCGCATACCAAGATTCATTACGATCAGGAGCTGGCGGATATTACCTGGAGCACGGGTAGTTCTTTCAATGCCAGCTTCTTCGAGACACCGCAGGTAATCCTTGAAGATGTCACCATTGATGTCGGTGACCTGTTCAGCGGCTTTATCGGTCCGATTGCGCTGGAGCTGGATCCATTCCTGGGTAAGGATTCCGAGTTGCGCCGGGTGATTGATATTCTCACCACCGATGTGGATCTGGGAATCGCCAAACTGAATCTGCTGGATATAGCTGTAATCGCGCTTAATGCGAAGAATCCGGGTACTGGCGATACTCTGCGGACTACTGTCACAGCACTGAAAGCGGTATCAGACTTTATCGCTCTGGCAGCTGAGGCGGCCAAAACCGGTACTTCTATCGAAGTGAACTTTGGTACCTTCGATCTCGGCGGCAGTCTGGTCACCTCGGACAGTAACGCTATTGATAATGGTGATTTTACCCAGCAAGGCTCTCAGCAGGATTCCACCCAGGCGGTTAATAACAGTAGCGCCTCGGAGTCTCAGAAAACTCTGGTTAAACAGCTGGGCACCTCTCCGGGATCGATTATGTTCCCGATTATGTATGACCCGATGACAGCGATCGGTCTGCTGCTGGGTAAAGATGTCGACCTGTTTATCTATGACACACCGGATATCAACTTCCTCATCGAATATGAGCAGTCATTCCCGATATTTACCGGCCTGAATGCGGTAATTAAGGGCGGCCTGGAAGTTTACAGTGACTTCTTCTTTGGCTTTGATACCACCGGTATCCGTAGCTGGTTTGAGAAATTCGAAGCCTCGGATTACGACTTTGATGCGGCGATCGGCAATCTGGATGATATCTTCGATGGTTTCTTTATTGCTGACTGGGCAGTCAGTGATACCGGTGTGCTTCAGGAAGGCGACGATGTTGCCGAAGTGGTGATGAACGTCACCTTTGCTGCGGGTGCCGCACTGGGTATCGGTGGTCTGGTAGAAGCCGGTGTGCTGGGTGGTATTGAGGCCCAGATCGGGCTGAACCTGCATGACCTGCCTAAGCCGGGTACTGGTGGAGATAATCAGCCGCCAGCGATCTATGACGGTAAGATCCGCTTTGATGAAATAGCGACCATTATTCAGCATAACCCGCTCTGTCTGTTTGATATGGAGGGGGCGATTAAAGCCTTCCTGGAAGCCTATCTGTGGGTGGGTGTGAAAGTTTTTGGCTCCAAGATCACGTTGTTCGAGGCGAGCAAACGCTTTGTCGAGGTCACCATTGCCACCTTCGAATGGAAGTGTCCGGAATTCCCTGATCCGGAAGTAGCGACCATCAACAACGGTGTTATGACACTGGCCTATAAGGATGCCGACGGTCGTCGTGCTGCGCAGGAACAGTACACTGTTTCGATGGAAGAGGTGGACCTGACCGACGACAATATCGACAACCCGGTTGAGATGCTGGCGGTGAACGGTAATGGCCATACCGAATACTTTGATCCGAACCTGGTGACGAAGATTGTCGCCACCGGTACTGATGGCAATGATCTGTTTGAAATCGACACCAGTGTTGATGCGGATCTGGAAATCCACACCGGTGCAGGCGATGACTATGTGATTCTGACCGGCAAGCAGAACGAGAACCGTAGTCGTAAAGTATTCGGCGATGACGGTGACGATACCATCATAGGTACCGATATGGCGGATTACCTGGATGGCGGTGCCGGTAACGATAATATCCGCTCCAAGAAGGGCGTGGATGAGATCTATGGCGGCAGCGGTAACGACTTTATCTGGGCCGAAGGTGATGATCTGGGAACCTCCGGCAACACTAACGGCTATGCCAATTATATTGATGCCGGTGACGGTGCCGACCGTATTCTCACCGGTGATGGTAACGATCGCATTATTGCCGGTCTGGGTGACGATACCGTTGACTCCGGTGCCGGGGTCGACACCATCGATACTGGTGACGGTGCTGACTTCATTGATGCCGGTACCGGAGCAGACGTCATTGTCGCGGGGGCCGGAGATGACAGCCTCAACTGGGAAGTGGGTGATGGCGCGGATGATTTCGATGGTGGTGCCGGAACCGATGAAATCTTCATGGCCGGTTATCAGGTAAATCCGGAGCAATTCTACGAAGCGGATACCAGTAATTACATCGTCGATGACGCTCAGACCGATACTGTGGTGGTGAGCGATAACAGCGGTAATACCGATATTGCCTGGCAGCATGGCAACGGTGCAGCGGTTACTCTGACCAGCAGCAGCGTTGAAACCCTGAGTCTGGACACTGGCCGCGGTGCCGATGACATCACGATTGAGAATCTTAAAGATACTGCGACCGATAGTGTCAAACTGAGCACGGGTACCCTGCGTACCCTGAAGACTGAAAGCCGTGCGGTAAAAGAGCGCAACAGTGATGGTGATCTGGTGGATACCAGTGAAACCCAGGACTTCAAGATCCTTGATATTCAGGATGACGGAGCTGTTGATAAGGTGACCGTAGAGGGCACCAGTGGCGCAGATGATTACCTGATCAGCACAGTCGAATCGAGCGGCGTGGATGGTGAAACCCAGACCGCGATCCGCTATGAGCAGCTGGATGGTGGTACCGATGTTGCGGGTAATCCGACCAGTCATGTCGTTGTCGATGTGTATGATCTGGAAGCGACGGATAAAACTCAGCTTGAAACACTGGCCGGGAACGACACTATCGATGCTCAGGGGGTGACCCAGCAACTGGTTAACGAACTCTTTATGGACAGTGGTGCTGATGATGACACCATTGTGGGTTCCAGTCTGGCGGGTACATCTGACGTCATTATCGGTGGTACGGGTTCTGACCGCCTCACCGGTGCAGTGGGTGTGGATAAGTTCTACGAGCAGAGTATCGTCGGCGACAGCAACAATGCCGGTGATACCGATGTGCTGGTGGAGATGCGTGATGCCTACTTCACCCTGAAGAATCAGCAACTGGTGATTGATGATTCGGCACTGTCGAATCAGTACGGTAACGAAACAGAAACCTTCACTCAGATTTTTGAAAATGCTGAACTGACCGGCCTGGATAGTGCGAATCAGTTCACTGTGACCGACTGGTCCGGTGGGGGTATTCTGGACGGCGGTAAAGGCGGTGACAGTTACACCCTGGAGCTGGCTCAACTGGCCAGTGGTCGTCAGTACCTGAACGTGGATGATTCCGGTGCCAGCGGCATCGACACCCTGATCTACAAAGGCAGTGCCGGTGATGACACGATCCAGCTGGATACAGTGTACAAGCGTGATGAAGATGTTGAGAAACGCTTCACCGACAGTCGCTGGACCGAATACGGTGCACACGGTGATGGCCTGATCATCGCCCATTTCGATTCCAGCGATAACTTTGCCAAAGCGGATCTGGATGATGAAGATGCGCTGATGCAGGTGAATGAGGCCGGTCTGTCTGCCGGGCAGGATTATCAGGTGGTGAACTATAACTCGGTTGAGCAGGTGACCGTGTTCGGTGGTGAAGGCCACGATAAGTTTATCTCCGATGGCAGCGCGACCCAGATCGATGTGTTCGGTGATGGTGGTGATGATCAGTTCTATGTAGGTTCCGTACTGGAAACCGAAACCGTGCTGGTGGAAGGTCAGGAAGTCACCATCGTTAATCAGATTACCGACGGTGCTAACTTTAACGGTTCAGCGTTCTTCGGTGGCGAAGGTGATGACTACTTCGAAGTAAATCACAATGCCGCAGATATCGGCCTCTATGGTGATAACGGCGATGATACTTTCTTTATCAAAGCGCTGCTGACGCAGGATGATGATGGCGAGCTGCTCGATATCGACAGCGGTGTGGCCAATGTCTCTGGCGTTTCTCAGGGTGAAAATCCGAATGATACCCGCGAAGTGGATGTCGATACTCTGGTCTACGTTGAGAATGCCAACGTGTCTATCGATGGCGGCGCTGGCTTTGATTCGGTAGCCCTGGTAGGTACCGTTCTGAGCGATACTTTCTATGTCTACGTAGAGGAAGATCCGGATACCGGTGAAACCGTACAGCGTATCTATGGTGCCGGCGTTAAGCTGCAGAAATTGCTTAATATCGAACGTCTGCAACTGCTGACCGGTGGCGGTGATGACACCGTTTACCTGTATGGCGTTGATATGGGCCTGATCGGTGATATGGTGATCAAGACCGGTTCCGGCAGCGACGTGGTACACGTCGGTGGACCGGAGCAGATCATCAATCTGAACTTCCCGAAAAACAGCGACCTGTTCTACTCCCAGGTTGAGGGCTTCAAAGTTGATCAGGATGCTGAGGGTAACTTCCAGTATGCCGGTATGGTCAGTGGTATGCCGTTCTACCGTATTGATGAAGTCGACCGTGTTGTGCCGTTCGAAGTAGAGAATCCGGCACGCACCCTGCAAGTGGTGATGCCAGAATCCTATGACATTAATGCCTTTGTGTCGCCGGTACTGATCGACGGTGGCGAGGGCGTGCATGACCAGATCATCGTTAATAATCAGCAGGGCGCTGCGAACCTGCGCTTTGCCAATACGGATCTGAAGCGTAAGGAAGTCAGCTTCGATTACGATCAGTTCAGCCTGACCAGTGGCGGCAATGATTTTGTCAGTGACATTCTGGCTGATGCCGAAACCCGATTGGTTGCTCAGGCGCTACTGGCCAGCGCCGCCGGCGATTATATCCGCTTCCAGGATCGTTATTACGATACCTCACTGGTTGACCAGTTGAACGGTGATCAACTGAACCAGTTGGTGATTCCGGAAGGTCTGAGCTATTTCAACATTCAGAATACGCTGAATGCCGATGGCTCAATCAGCTATGCCCGCGATCTGCTGATCGATCTGGCGACTAAATTCAATCTGGATCTTGAGTGGACCATTGTTGATCATCCTGATCCAACCCGCGCGGATCCGGATGGTGATGGTGATACCAGTGATGGTGAGAAACTCTATGAGCTGCTGAGTATTAAAACAGCGGCGGGTGATGATGTGGCCTTTGAGGCCCAGCACAAAGAGACTGTAATTTACGACATCAACGGCAATGTCGCGATCCTCAAGGATATTACTGCCATGACCCTGAAAACCAATGCCGATCTGACGGTAGATTTTGCAGCAGGTGCCGTCACCAAAGTGGAAGAGATCCGCAGTGATGCGATGAATACTCTGGGTGTCCTGGGTGAAGTTCCGGAGCTGCATATCACCGGTATGAATGACATTACCCTGAACCTGAGTGAAAAAGATCAGGTGAACGGTTCGGTGCTTGAGGTGGATAATAATCTGTTTGGTACTGAAACGGTGACGGACCAGTCCGGTACCACACAGATCTTCAGCACCGACGATAAACTGCATATCCAGGGTGGTAATGCCAGCGATGATATCCGGATTCAGCAGACTGCCGCTGAAGTGATTGCTCACGGTAATGACGGTGACGATACCATCACTGTCGGTAAGAATGGCCGTCTGGATCAGATTGGTGATCAGGTCTACCTGTTCGGTGATGCCGGTGATGACAGTATTATTCTGGACCGTGAGCAGGACGCTTCTGATGCTGATGTCGAGATGGATAAGAACCTGCTGCAACACAGCACCGGTTTTGAACAACTCAGTCGTATCACCAGTGCCCTGACTTTGCAGAACATCACCGATGATGAGAATGACCTGCTGGAAGAGAAGCTGAAAGAGGCTTCCGATCCATACGCTGATGCGGCTTTTGCTGTTAACTCAGGTGACCTGAATACGGCCGCGAATGAGATCGCTGAAGATGCACTGACGCAATTACTGGCGGTACTGCAGAACGGTAAAACTGAGCTGCAGACCTCAGTGACCGATGCTGCCGATACCTTGCGTGAAAATGATCAGCTGCTGCTTGAGAATCAGATCAAACTGTATACCCGGGCTCGCTATTTCGAGTCCAATAATATTGATACAGCATTGCTGAACAAGATGACCACGCTGGGACTGCTGACCTACTTCAGAGTGGACTACAGCTACAACATTCTGGGAATCGATATTGGCCCGATCAATGCGCACAGCTCTATCAATGGTGTGCAGGGTGGTTTCAATGCTGCTGAAAACTGGCTGCGAACCTTTGCCAGTCAGGTAAATATTACTGACGACGATGGCAATGCTCAGTCAATCGATCTGGGTGATACCTCCGGTAACCGGGGACTGTTGCAGCAGTTGCTGGAGAACGGTGCAGGTGAAAGTGATCTTTACAGCCTGGTTAATGATGCGTTGAATGAGATCACCAAGACCGTATTCAGCGCTTCCGAAGATGGTGGTGACTGGCTGGATGTGGACTTCCGGCTGGATCTGTTCTCCTGGGCGGTACACAGCAGTAACGATAATACCGTCAGGGCTTATGCCAAAATTTACGATACCCTGATCAATGACTATATCGGTACACAGCAGATCTATTATGACCTGCTGAAAGACCGTGGTCTGACCGATGCCGAGATTAACAATCTCTATAACACTTTCCAGTCCAGCACTGCGATTCGTGGTTTTGACATCAATGATCCGCTGGCCAATGGTAAGAATTACTTCAGTGCCGATCTGGTGGGATCGGTCGATGATGTGAATATTGATCTGTCGGCAACTATTCTGTCGCACCAGACTCAGACCGTGATTAATCAGCTGAATGATCTGGACCTGAACCGCAGCAACAGTTTTGCGGATCAGTATGACGACCGCTTTGATGCCCTGATTGCGAAAGTAAGTACCGCACTGAATAACGGAGATTATTCACAGGCGACTCTGGCATCGATTGAAAATGATCTGGCGGCCCTGATCTCCAGTTCTAATCCATACAGTGGCTCCAGCCTGTCAGCCAGCGAACAGCTGGTGCTGGCTCCGGTGTATAACTTCATGGCGGGTAATACCGAAAACGGCCTGTCGGATCTGCTGGGTTCAGTTGTGGATCTGCGTACTGCAATGTCCGGCGCTGATTTCAATGCTGTTATCACTGCGGCGGCCGCAGCCAGTAATTATGCCGACAATGAGGCGCTGTTCAAAACTGCCAACTTCGGCAAGGTGAAAGATGCATACGCAACGGCATCGGAACTGATCGACAGTTACCTGACCTACGCGGCAGGTCAACCGGATATGGAGAATCTGCCAACAGCGGTGGTTGATGTCCTGAAAAACATCAAGATTCTGGATCGTGCCGTTGAACGCTTTGCTGCCTTCGTGGATGCTCTGGAAGGCGGCTTCGATTTCAATACCTTCCGCAGCGATTATCTTGCCAATCAGGAAGAGGTTCAGACCTTTGTTGCCAATCATCCTGAGTACGTGGCCTATCTGCAGTCCGAGTCCCGCTTTGAAGCGATGGTGGCATCACTGACGCAGGATGCCAAAGACACCATTACTCTGGCGGCCCTGAACGAGCAGCAGTATCAACTGTTGCTGGCGGCAAGGGATCAGGCGGTAAGTGACTTTGCCACCCTGACAAGCGTGTTGCAGTCTGCCTATAACGTGCAGGTAAATCACTGGTGGTTCTGGGGTGGTCCACGCTACATTCAGCTGGATTACACCGTTGACCATCGTTACGTGCAGCAGAAAGAACTGGTTGAGCGTCTGAATACTCAGTTGGCGCTGGCAGGACAGTATTACAGTGCCAGCGATAGCCAGATCAGCCGGCTTAACTCTCTGCTGACCGGTTATGAAGGTGAGGAAACCACGCTGGAAGCGCAGCTGGCCGCTCTGGGCAGTCAGTATGAAGCGGCAAAAGATGAGCTGAATGCGCAGTATCTGGTACTGAAAGAACTCAGCAGCTTTGCCGTTGAAGTGATTAAGGCCCGTGGTCCGGATCAGAATATCGACAGCTTCGCCGATGACAGCAGTCTGATCTCTGAAATGATCAGCTTCTATGATCAGTACAGTATTCTTGATGAGGATGCCACGCAGGATCCTCTCCATACCAACCAGTTCCTGACGGAAGTACGTGATGATCAGGGTAACCTGGTGCGCGGTACCACTCAGAGTTCAGTTATCTTTAAGGAAGATAGCCGGGATTACGCAGCGGTTACTTCTGTCACAGGCATGACTGAAGACGGTATCAGCATCCATGTGGGTTACGATGATACCGAAACCCTGACCCTGAAGACCGGTGCTGGTAATGATCAGGTTCAGATACTGGATACTCTGGGGCAGCTGGATTCTGAGGTGTATATCCAGACCGGTGGCGGTGATGATGAGATCACTGTCAGCGATGAAAATGACACCACTGATGGTATTACCTCACACCTGATTGTTGAGGCTGGCAGCGGCAGTAATAAACTGCATATCAATGATATCGCCGACGGTACTCTGGGTGCTGACGGGGACACTATCACCATGACTAATACGCTGCCTGGCCGCACCGGTTACACCTCGGTGACCGGTATCAGCAGTGGCCAGATTCACTACAGTGGTAGCTACGGTCAGGGGGTTACTCTGCAGGCCGGTATCGGTGATGATGACATCACCATCGACGGTGTGATTGCTGATGCCCATACCACCATACTGGCAGGCCAGGGTGATGACGATGTCACTGTCACCGCCAACACCGTACGCAGTGGTACAGACAATACCGAGCTGACCATTAAAGGTGAACTGGGGCGGGATATCGTTGATGCCACCGCTTCTGGTTTTGCGGTGACCATCGAAGGTAATGAAGGAGACGATAGTCTGTACGGCTCGGTACACAATGACGACATCTCCGGTAATGATGGCCATGACCTGATTATCGCGGGGCTGGGGCAGGACACTATCGCCGGTAATGCCGGAAATGACATTATCTTTGGCGATCTGGGTGAACTGTTCCAGGCTGATGGTGTAACCGCCTGGGATACCCGTGTAGCCCGGGATTTACTGACGCGTGTGGAATCTCTCACTGGTGGCGACAACGATACCATCGATGGTGGCACTGATAACGACACTATCATTGCCGGTGCTGGTGCGGATACAGTAACCGATAGTGATGGCAATGATCTGGTGTTCGGTGATCACGGGCTGGTGACTTATATTGCTGGTATGGCCGCTGTGATTGCCAGTCGGCATACCTCCGAAGGCGGTGATGATGAGATTCGTCTCACCGACGGGGACAATGTCGTTATCGGCGGCAACGGTAACGATAAGATCTTTACCGCAGACGGTACCGATATTGTGCTGGGTGATAACGGCCAGGTTAGTTATTCCGGCGCCGAACTGACCAGCGTCACAAGTACTGATCCGGCGATTGGCGGTAACGATGAGATTACCCTGGGCGCCGGCACTAATACGGTGGTTGCTGGTATCGGCGATGATACCGTGCGCAGTGCAGCAGGAGGCATGAACCGGGTTATTGGTGACAATGGCGAACTGACCTATACCAACGGTAATCTGTCACTGATGACCAGCGCATCAGTGCTGAACGGTGGTGCTCTCGGAGGCGATGATACCTTCGTAATGGGCGATGGTGAGAACCGGATTATCGCCGGTGTCGGTAGCGACCGGATTACCACCGCTACCGGTACCGACCATATTCTGGCGGATAACGGTAACTTTGTAATCGATCCGGCCACGCAAACACTGTTGAGTGCCAATAGTGCGGATCCGGCTCTGGGCGGTGATGACATTCTCAACCTTGGCGATGCCGCTGTTGGTGACGTGAAGGTGGTCATTGCCGGTGTCGGTGCGGATGATCTGACTGCTGGTGAAGGTGAACATCACGTCATCGGTGACCACGGTAAACTGATCTATCAGAGTAACGGTATTCTGCAACAGGCGATCAACGACGGGGTTGCAGGTGGTGATGACACTATCAGGCTGAATACCACAGGTAATGGTAACAATGTAGTGGTTGGCGGTGCTGGCGCTGATACGGTGAATACCGGTACAGGCAGTGACTATATTCTGGCTGATCACGGTGAGCTGAATTTTGTCGGCGGTATTATTACCTCCGGCCGTAGCTCCGATACCGGAGAAGGTGGTGATGACCGTCTCACTCTCGGTGATGGAAATAAACTGGTTATTGGCGGTTTTGGTAGCGATACCATTGTTGCCGGAGCCGGAGATAGCCGGATTCTGGGTGATAACGGTGAGCTGATCTACGGCAACGGTATTCTGCGCACGATTACTACTCAGGATTCAACAGCAGTAACGGGTGGTGTTGATAACATCACCGTAGGTAACGGAGAACATATCGTGATGGGGGGCACCCATGGCGACTTTATCCACTCCGGTGACGGCAACGGTATCCTGATCGGTGATAACGGTACAGCTACGTTTGCTGCTGATGGTAAGCGCATCAGCGTTGCCAGTGAAGTCAGCAGTCTGGGGGGCGATGATACAATCACTGCAACCGGCGGAAATAATATTGCGTTGGGCGGTGTGGGTAATGACAGCATCACTACCGGCGCAGATGATGATGCGATCTTCGGTGATAATGGCCGTTTGGATTATACCAATGGCATCCTGACCGGTTATTCCACCACAGATACTCTGGAAACCACCGGAGGCAGCGATACTATCGAAGCCGGTGACGGAAACAACACCGTATTCGGTGGTACCCATGGTGATGATATCGATTCCGGTATCGGGAACAGTATTCTGATGGGCGATAACGGTGTTGTTGAACTGAACACTCTCGGTACTCAGCGGGTGCAGGTCACCAGCGAACTGAGTACGTTGGGCGGTGATGATGACATCATGGCCCGTGGCGGTAATAATCTGGTGTTCGGTAATGTCGGTGATGACCGTATTGAAACCGGCGCCGGTGATGATGTGATCTTTGGTGATAATGGTGTAGCGGAGTACGTCAACGGTCTGGTGGATCGCTACTACACCACTGATACCGAGCAATCTACCTCCGGCGATGACACCCTGATAGGCGGTGCCGGTAATGACCTGATCTTCGGTGGTCTGGGCAATGAAACCGTATTCGGCGGTGCTGGTGATGACAAGGTTGTGGGTGATCTGGGTGAAGCTGATTACAACTCCGATGACAGTGATCCTCTGACTCTGGATCGGGTGTTCAGTAAAAACTCTGATATTGGTGGTGAAGATGAGATTCACGGTGGTGCCGATAATGATGTGATCATCGGTGGTGCCAGCAGCGATAAGTTGTTTGGTGATGACGGCGACGATTTCATCTCCGGTGACGGTGGTCTGGGCATATACAGTAACGGCGAACTGGCCAGTGCTGAGACCTCTGAGCTGTTTATCGGTGGTGATGACGAACTCAGTGGTGGTGCTGATAACGATATTCTGTTCGGTGGTTTCGGTAGCGATCTGTTCTTCGGTAGTCTGACAGAGGATGCTCTGGTGGGCGAATATGGCCGTGCGCTGATTGATACCACCCGGGACGGCTTTGAGCAGGGCGTGTTTGTCGTGCGGCTGGGCCAGGGCAGCCTTGACCTGATTGCCAGCACTCAGTTTGGCCTTTATAACGATAAGCTCAGTGGTATTGGTTTCACGCCAATCAGTCAGTTCACGCCGCTGACCTCGGTAGGTCTGCAGGTTGATGAAAACGGCAGCCTGACGACGACTGACAATAACCGCAGCCACTCCAGTTCTCTGGGCGGCAGTAACGTGACTACCGGGGATGTACTGAGTTCACTGGCAGCGACCGCGGCTGGTAACGATCAGGAGTCTGAAACCAATACCGAAGAGACAGAAGAGCAGCAGGCATGTTACAACGATGATGGCATGCTGGTGGATTGCCCTGAACCGGAAGCAGAGGCTCAGGGTGAAGCACAGGATGTGGCGCCTGTTGCTGAAGAAACACAGACTGGTGAACCTGCCATTGAAACCGAAGCGGTTGACGGGCAGTCTGAAGAGAATGGTGAACAGCAAGAGCCTCAGCTTGCTCCGGAAGCATCACTGCAGGATAACGCTGAAGCGGCTACCGCAGCTGCGATCGCTGCTCTGGCTGGCTGGAAACTGGCCAGCGGTGAGCGCGATAATAAGCGAGTATCGGTCAAAGGTTTCAGCGAACTGCGTCACAAGCAGCGTCGGATGAAGCGTTGGGATGAAGCTGAGCAGCGCTTTATTGATGATGAAGCTGAAGGTCGCGAAACGAGTGTAACAAACAGTGACTGGGAACAGGCGCTGGGTAATATCAAGAAACATTAATGGATAAGGAGCCGACATGGCAGATCAAGAGAAGAAGGTTCAGGGGCCAACTATTCGCTGGGATGACTCTAAAATGCAGAGCACCTATGCGAATGTTTGCAACGTTTCCAGCACCCGTGAAGAAATCACACTGCTGTTTGGTCTGAATCAGGCCTGGAATGCCCAGCAGAAACAGCTGACCATCGAGTTGTCTGATCGCATTATTCTGAACCCTTATGCGGCGAAGCGGATGGCGAATCTGCTGAACAATGTGCTGGCTCAGTATGAAGAGCGTTTCGGAGAGATTGGTCAGGGTAGCCCCGAGGCTGAAGAAGCTGTTAAAGCTGAGAGCCACTGATCTCTTTCTTATGACTATGCC
This sequence comes from Amphritea sp., assembly GCA_025800245.1. Taxonomy (GTDB): domain Bacteria; phylum Pseudomonadota; class Gammaproteobacteria; order Pseudomonadales; family Balneatricaceae; genus Amphritea. Next base: position 44,580 of record JAOXSA010000524.1, read on the forward strand.
CGGTTCTGCCGGGCATATTAACCCGGCTCCCAAATACCTTCATTCAGGATAAGCTAAAAGCCGCATATCCAGGCAGGGCTTACAGGTAATAGTGGTTCTATTGGCAAAAGCCATAACGCAGAGATGCGGCTTTTAGCTTATCCCTAACATTATTTTTTAAAAAGAAAGGTCGCCCTTTGCTCGCTCTCGGACGGCGCTATCAGTGCTGGAAGTAGAATGACTACTCCGGCACACTGCTATCTTGCCGAGAACAAGCAAAGGACGACTGAATTGAAGGTATTTGGGTGCAGGGTTAATAACGATTTCTGGTTGATCGAAGAATTTCCCCTATGCAGTTAGATTCGGAATCTGATAACGACCGTTTGCGTAAGGCCTGGGCCCAGTTCAGCGGTGCCGAGAGTTACACTGACTATTGTCAGTACTGGCTGGCGCTGATGTGTACCCGTATCGGTGGTGTTACCCTGGCCACGCTGGTACTGGACAGCGGAGAAAATGGCTTTCTGCCAACCGCGATCTGGCCAGAGAAAAGTCAGCCGGATGAAGAGTTTACTGCTCTGATCGAAGAGGGCATTGAGGAAGCCTCAGGGCTTGTTCATAGCCTTTCAAATGGCCGCTACGGTGTTGCGTTCCCGATCCGTCTCGATGATGAGCTGGCTGGCGTTGTAGCGCTATCACTGAATGTTCCGAATATCCTGCTGCCCGAAGTGATGGAGCAGATTCAGTGGGGTAGTGCGTGGATTGAACTGTTGGTCCGGCGTCAGCGGGCCAAAGAGCAGACTGAGCAGTTTGATCGTCTTACTGGCGCGGTGGATCTGTTAGCGGCGATTCTCAGTGAAGAGCGGTTTCAGCCTGCGGCGCTGCGTTTCGTAAATGAATTGGCCGCTGCCTATCAGTGTGACCGGGTCAGCTTCGGTTTGATACGTGGCCGCCAGTCGGAAGTGGTGGCGCTGTCGCACAGCGCACAGTTCGGCAAAAAAATGAACCTGATACGTCGTCTGTCCGGGGTGATGGATGAGGCTATCCTGCAGCGTTCGGTGTTGAATTTCAGTGCAGGTGCCGAGCACAAGAGCCAACTGGTCATGAGAGAGCACGCCCAGTTTTCTCAGTCCGCCGGAAATGGCAATCTGCTGACGATTCCGCTGCACAGTGATAATGATTACTTCGGTGCAGTAACGCTGGAGCGGGCCGCCGGTCAGGCCTTCTCGGAGCAGGAACAGGGGCGGATACAGAGCATTGTCGCGCTCTCCAGTGAAGTGTTACGCAATAAAAAGCACCAGGACAGTGGTTGGTATGATCATCTGTTCCGCTCGGTGACCACTCAGCTGAAGCGGTTGTTCGGGGCGGGTTATCTGGGGCGGAAGCTGAGCGTTGTAGCTCTGTTACTGGTGGCTGTGTTCTTCATATTTGCTACCGGAACCTATCGGGTAGCTGCAGACAGCGTGCTTGAGGGTGAAGTACGCAGGGCTGTAGTAGCACCGTTTGAGGGATATCTGGATGCCGCAGACGTCCGGGCCGGTGATCAGGTGACAGAAGGTCAGGAGATGAGTCGCCTCGATGACCGGGATCTGATGCTGGAGCGGTTGGGCTTTCTCAGTGAAGAGGCTAAGCTGCAGCGTCAGTATGAGGAGGCCGTAGCGAACCGGGATAGGGCTGAAGCTCAGGTGTTGCAGGCCCAGCTGGAGCAGAATCGTGCACAGCTGAGTCTGGTTGAAAGCCAGTTGCAGCGTACCCGTCTGAAAGCGCCATTTGATGGTCTGGTAGTCAGTGGCGATCTGAGCCAGCGTCTCGGTAGTGCGGTGGAACAGGGGGAAATTCTGTTTGAAGTGGCCCCGCTGGATCGCTACCGGGTGATTCTCTGGGTAGATGAGCACAGAATGGCTGATATCAGTGAAGGGCTGCAGGGCCGCCTGGTGCTGAATGCGCTGCCGGAAGAGAGTTTCCCGTTTACCGTGAGTCAGGTTACCCCCGTTACTGAAGCCCGTGATGGCGGTAACTATTTCCGGGTAGAGGCTGAACTGGATGACTCTGCTTCCCGTATCCGGCCGGGTATGGAAGGGGTCGGTAAGATTGAAGTAGATGAGCGTAATCTGTTCTGGATCTGGACCTATCCACTCTGGCAATGGCTCAAACTTAAACTCTGGTCCTGGATTCCCTGATGTCGGCGACACTGTTCAGCCCGTTCTGGCATCGGGTTGCCGAGGTAAAACCCCGTCTGAGATCCCATGTAGAGATCAATCGTCACGTTTATCGGGGTGATGTCTGGTATGTGATTCAGGATGATGCCAGTGGTCGTTATCACCGTTTTACACCCCAGGCGTACGCGCTGATCGGATTAATGGACGGTCAGCGTAATCTGGACCAGATCTGGCACAGTGCCGGGGATCAGCTTGGCGATGATATGCCATCACAGGATGAAGTGATTCAGCTGATTTCGCAGTTGTATCGGGTAGACCTCGTTCAGACAGACGTCATTCCGGATATTCAGGAAGCTGCAGACCGCCATGACCGGGATCGTCGCAATAAGTTGTTGGCGATGTTCAAGTCACCTTTAGCCATCAAGATACCACTGTTTGATCCTGAACCGTTTCTCAATAAAACCGCCGGTCTGAGTCGCTGGCTGTTTAATCCTGTAATAGCGCTGATCTGGTTATGGTGTATCGGCTGGACTCTGGTACAGGCGGGCTATCATTGGGATGAGCTGACCGAAAACCTGGCAGACCGGGTGCTGGCGGCGGAAAATCTGTTCCTGATCTGGCTGGTGTATCCGGTAGTGAAGCTGATCCACGAGTTTGGACACGCCTATGCCCTGAAACGCTGGGGAGGAGAGGTGCATGAAATGGGCATTATGTTCCTGATCTTTATGCCCATACCCTATGTGGATGCTTCCTCTTCTGCCGCGTTTCGCAGTAAATACCCGCGTATGATGGTCGCGGCAGCCGGTATTGCCGTAGAGGCTTTTATTGCAGCAGTGGCTATGGCCGTCTGGGTACACGCTGAGCCCGGTCTGGTTCGCAGTCTGGCATTTAACACCCTGCTTATTGCCGGTGTTTCCACGCTGTTATTCAATGGCAATCCGCTGCTGCGGTTTGATGCTTACTATGTGCTGGCAGATTATCTGGAGATACCTAATCTGGCCAGTCGCAGTAACCGCTATATTGGTTATCTGTGTAAGAAATATCTGCTGGATCAGGAGCATGAGGAAACGCCCGCATACAGCCGCGGAGAAGCACGCTGGATGCTGTTTTATGCGCTGGCCAGTTTCTGTTACAGGGTGTTTATTACCATCAGTATCGTGCTCTTCGTAGCCAGTGAACTGTTTTTTATCGGTATCCTGCTGGCCTTACTGTCGCTGTACAATATGTTTGGTAAGCCGCTGTTTTCAATAATTCATTATCTGTTTATGGATCATCGTATGGTACAAAAACGCGGGCGGGCGACCCTGGTCAGTGCGGCAGTCATCGCTTGTATTGGTGTGCTTCTGTTTGCTGTTCCGGTACCGAGAATGACGGTTGCCCATGGCATTTTCTGGGCTCCGGAATCGGCCAGGATTATGGCAGGAACCAACGGCTTTCTGGAACAGGTTAGTGTTGATACCGGTACCCGGGTAAAAGCCGGTGAGCTTTTGTTTGTCAGCAGTAATCCCGAACTTGAAGCGGAAATAGACCGGGCCGCAGGGCGGATCAAAGAGTTACTGGTGCGCTACCGCACCGCAGTGGCTGATGACCGGCAGAATGAAGCCGGAATTATCCAGGAAGAGATTCGCAGCTCCCGGGCAGAACTCAGTCGGGGTATTGAAGAGCGTCAGAGTCTGCAGTTACGTAGCCATGCTGAAGGTATTTTTCAGTTAGCCCTGCCTGTCGATCCACAGGAGCGGTTTATTCCCCGGGGTACTCTGATGGGATATTTGCTGACGCCGGGTGAGTATCAGATTCGGGTGGTTGTCGGGCAGGATCAGGTGGAGGCGGTCCGCAACGATCTTCAGGCGATTCATGTGCGGGTCTCGGAGACACTCGATACAGAAATCGAAGCGCGATTGGTCACTGAGGTTCCCAGTGCGCAGAAAGAGCTACCCAGCGCGGCGCTATCGGTTGATGGTGGTGGACAGTTCGCCCTGGATCCTACCGCCCGGGATCGACCTGAAGCCTTTGATCCATTCTTTCTGTTTGATCTGCGTATCAGCGATCAGCCAGTATCCCGAATTGGTGAGCGGGTCTATGTCAGGTTTGAGCATACCCCGGAACCGATCGGCTTCCGGATTTACCGTCAGATTCGCCGGACCCTGTTACGGGAACTGGAGTTCTGATGCTGCAGACATCCAACCATGCGCCAGCAGATTACCGTTACCGGCCTGAACAGCCGGTACAACAGGGCGACTGGCTGGAGCGGCTGCAGCGAAAAATACAGGGGCAGTTTGAGCTGCATCGCTGGCGCCTGCAGTTACGTCGCAGACGCTTTCTCAGACAGGTCCATCGGCATAGCGATGTGGCTGAACTGACTGATCAGCAGTTGTTAGAGCGCGCCATAGAACTGGGTAATCAGATGCGTGAGCAGGGCTTCAGGGATGCCCTGCTGGCGGAACAGTTTGCTGTGATTCGTGAGGCTTCAGGGCGTATTCTGGGTATGCGCCATTTTGACAGCCAACTGACCGGTGGCTGGATTATGGTGCAGGGACGCATCGCGGAGATGAAAACCGGAGAGGGTAAAACCCTGACAGCGGTATTGCCTGTCATTGCTGCAGCACTGGCGGGACTGCCGGTGCATGTGGTGACAGTGAACGACTATCTCACCGGACGTGATGCTGAGGAGATGATACCGCTGTATCACTTCTTCGGACTCTCTGTCGGTGTGATCACTCACGAGGTGGATCCGGGAGGAAGACGGAAGGCCTATGCCCGGGATATTGTCTACGTCACCGGTAAGGAGTTGGTGTTTGACTATCTCCGCGATCAGATGAAACTTATCTATACTGACCCGCTGCGTTTTCAGACCCAGGCGCTGAGGTCTGACCGTCTGGAATCTCAGTTACAGCTGCGTGGGCTGCACTTTGCTCTGGTCGATGAAGCTGACTCCGTGTTAATCGATGAATCCCGAACGCCGCTGATTATTTCCGGTTCCCAGGGTAATGAGGAGGAGCAGGCTTTTATCGAAACTGCCTGGTCATTGTCATTTGAACTGCAGGAGGGGCTGGATTTTATAGTGGATAGCGATCGTCGCCAGATTGATCTTACTGAGCAGGGACGGACCACGTTACAGGGGTTGAGCAGTGATCTTGGTACTTTATGGAAAGGCGCTATCCGCAGGGAAGAGATCATCAATAAAGCCCTGTTAGCGCGCTTTATCTATCAGCGGGATAAGGATTACCTGGTTCGGGAAGGTAAAGTCGAACTGATCGATCCCTTATCTGGACGGGTAATGGAAGGTCGCTCCTGGGAGAAGGGGTTGCATCAGATGGTGGAGCTGAAAGAGGAGTGTGAACTCACTCAGCAGCGGGTCACACTGGCCCGGATCAGTTATCAGAACTTCTTCCGCCGGTATCTGCACTTGTCCGGTATGACGGGGACCGCCTGGGAGGTCAGGGATGAACTCTGGAGCGTTTATGGTCTGGCGGTCACTCCGGTTAAACCGAACAAGGCTGAGCGACGCATTGTGCAACGTCCGCAGGCGTTTGCTGAGAACACCGGGCGCTGGCAGGCGGTTATAGAAAGTTGCCAGCAAATGGTCGACAGGGGGCGTTGCGTCCTGATCGGAACAGCGTCAGTGGCGGAGTCTGAGATTGCCAGTGATTACCTGCATCAGGCCGGGCTGGCGCATCAGGTGCTCAGTGCCAAGCAGGATAAGCAGGAAGCCGATATTGTTGCTCAGGCGGGCCAGCCGGGTCGCATTACAGTAGCAACAAATATGGCTGGGCGGGGGACCGATATCAAGCTGGCACCGTCGGTTGAGAAAGCCGGTGGGCTGCATGTGATTCTGACAGAACACTACGAATCCAGCCGGGTTGATCGCCAGTTGGCAGGACGTTGTGCCCGACAGGGTGATCCGGGCAGCTTTGAAATGCTGTTGAGTATAGAGGAGCAGCCAGTACGATCACTCCGGGGTAAGAGCCTGTTACCTACCTGCCGTCGATTAGGTATCAGCACTATCGCCGGGCAGAAAGCAGCACTGAACCTGCTGCGCGCAGAACAGCAGTTTGTTGAACGACAGAACTATCTGGCACGGCAGGCCACCCTTGAGTATGATCAGAAACAGAAAGAACTATTAGCCTTCGCAGGACCTGTAGACTGATGATCCGAACATTTGCCCTGACCTCTTTGCTGCTCTCTGCCAGTGCTCTGGCTGTGACTGAAGCGGAGGCTGAAAAGCTTCTGACCATGCCTCTTACTGAACAGACTGGAGTAACATCCGCTGCATCTGAAGAGGACGGGTCTGCTGCTCTGGATTGTCTGTTGACGCCCAGTGTGGAAACCAGCATTGCCAGTCCGGTTGTCGGAGTGATCGATAAGGTGATGGTTGAGCGCGGTGATCTGATTAAGAAGGGACAGGTTCTGGTTAAGCTGCGCTCGGAGGTAGAGCTGGCGACCCTGAAGCTGAATCAGGCTCAGACCGAATACGGTAAGCGGACTATTGAACGGAATATTGGTCTCTACGAGCGCAATCTGATCTCTGAGCAGGAAAAGGATGAGATCATCATGAATAACCGTCTCTACAGCTATGAGATGGCTCAGACCCGGGCAATGCTGAATCAGAAAACTATCCGCAGCCCGATTAATGGTGTGGTGGTTGAGACGCTGCTTGATCCTGGCGAGTACGTTGGTGAGGAGCCGATTCTGAATATCGCGCAGCTGGACCCTCTCTATGTAGAAGCGGCATTGCCGGCAGAGTATTTTGGTCAGGTGGTGATTGGCAGCCAGGCAGAGATCATGCTTGAAGCGCCATTGCGCCAGCGCTATAAGGCTGAAGTTAAGATTGTTGATCGGGTACTGGATGCTGCCAGTAATACATTCGGTGTGCGCCTGGTACTTGCTAATCCTGACTATCTGGTACCTGCCGGGCTTAAATGCAGTATTCGCTTCGCGCTGTAAAAACAATCGGCTGATCAGATGTTATAATTCGCCGCACTTTTACAGTTCGCGGCGAATATATAATGAAAGAAATAATTCTGCTAAACCTCTCGGGTCGTGATAAACCCGGTGTTTCATCTTCAATCACCGCCATTCTCGCTCAGTACAATATCGATATTCTCGATATCGGTCAGGCGGTGATTCATAACACGTTGTCCCTGGGCATTCTTATCGGTGTACCGACTGAATCGGAATCGTCCCCGGTATTACGGGATGTTCTGTTTAAAGCCCATGAGCTGGACATGAATATCCGTTTTGAACCTGTTGAGCAAGAAGCCTACGAAGAATGGGTCAGCGAACAGGGCAAATCCCGCCATATCATCACACTACTGGCGCGTAATATTACTGCAGAGCATATCGGCAGCGTGGCGCAGACTGCCGCTAATCATGGCCTGAATATCGATAACATCAGCCGTCTGTCTGGCCGGATCTCTCTTAAAGAAGCTCCGAAAGAGAAGACCCGGGCCTGTGTTGAGTTCTCCGTGCGGGGTGCGCCTGCGGATACGGCTCAACTGCGTGCTGAGTTCCTGCATATTGCCAGTGAGCTGGATGTTGATATCGCATTCCAGAAAGACGACATCTATCGTCGTAACCGCCGTCTGGTAGTGTTTGATATGGACTCCACTCTGATTGAGGCGGAAGTGATCGATGAGCTGGCGAAAGAAGCCGGTGTCGGTGAACAGGTGGCTGAGATTACCGAAGCTGCAATGCGTGGTGAGATAGACTTTACCGAAAGCTTCAGACGCCGTATGGCGTTGCTGAAGGGTCTGGATGAGTCGGTACTGGAAGGTATCGCTCAGCGTCTGCCGCTGACTGAAGGCGTGGAAGAGCTGGTCGCTAACCTGAAAGCGCTGGGCTTCAAAACTGCAATTCTGTCGGGTGGCTTTAACTACTTTGGTCGTTTCCTGCAGCAGAAAATGGGCTTTGACTATGTCTATGCCAATGAGCTGGAGATCGAAGACGGTAAGGTAACCGGCAACGTTGTCGGTACGGTGGTTGATGGTAACCGTAAAGCTGAGTTGTTACGTGAGATTGCAGAGCGTGAAGGTATTCGCCTGGAGCAGACTATCGCTGTGGGTGACGGTGCCAATGACCTGCCGATGCTGTCGATCGCCGGTCTGGGTATCGCATTCCGTGCCAAGCCGCTGGTACGCCAGAGCGCCAAACAGGCGATCTCGACGCTGGGGCTGGACGGTATTCTTTATCTGATCGGTTTCAGGGATCGGGATACGCTGTAAAGGCGCTAGCTGCAGAGGCGAGCAAAGCTCGCCTTGCGAGTAGCTGGAACGTCACGCGCCGTGACTTGCTCGACCGCATTGCAAGCAATGCTCGCTAGAAAAGCGAGCGTAGCTGCGGAGTTTCAAATTAGATGGTAGTGAGGCACACCTTCGTGCCGATTTATTGTTGGGTAAATAGTGGCTGGACCGTCGTGCGGGCACGACTAGCTAGACGCAGCAGAGCTGCTTGCTAGAAAAAGCTTGACGGGTTTTAGAATGAAGCCAAATACTGTTTAGCCACTAGCCACTAGCCACTAGCCACTAGCCACTAGCCACTAGCCACTAGCCACTAGCCACTAGCCTCTACCAAACGCTCCAACAAAAAAGGCGCCATCGGCGCCTTTTTTATTGTCAGCCTAAAACCACCTCCTATGGAGGTGGTGATCGTTTACTCGAGGCTATGCCTGAAGAGTGCTCATGCTAAATACAACGTTCGTTTTTTGCCGAAATCGAATGG
>JAOXSA010000532.1 GCA_025800245.1 Amphritea sp.
TTCTGGTATTCTGGCAGGCCACCATTGAGTTCAGCCGTCAGGAGTTTGTTATCAACCGTACCGGCTTGTCGTTGATGGTGGTGGCGGTACTATTACGCTTTTATAATCACTTTATTGGTTGATTAACTGTTAATTAGAGGGACAGATGAAGGGAAATCCGTTTCGCGGCGCCAGCTTTTTTCTGCGTGGCTTGTCGATGCTGCCTGAGAAGGGCATTCGCCATTTTGTACTGATACCACTGATTGTTAACGTGCTGCTGTTCAGCGGTGCGATCTGGTTGCTGTTTGATCAGATGGGGTACTGGATTGACTATCTGCTCAGCACTATTCTGCCGGACTGGGACTGGCTGGATTTTCTGCGTTATCTGCTGTGGCCACTGGTCGCCGTACTGGTGGTGATCTTTGTTTACTACAGCTTCAGCCTGGTGGCCAATATTATTGCTGCGCCGTTTAACGGTATTCTCTCGGAAAAGGTAGAACAGCGTCTGCGCGGCGTCCCGGTCACCGATGGCGGCTGGCAGGAAATTGTTGCCCTGATTCCGCGCACCGTCGGCCGTGAAATTGCCAAGCTGCTTTACTATCTGCCACGACTGCTGTTTCTGATGGTGCTGGCGTTTATCCCGGTACTGGGGATGGTTGCGCCGATCCTGCTGTTCCTGTTTGGTTGCTGGATGATGGCGATTCAGTACTGCGACTATCC
>JAOXSA010000015.1 GCA_025800245.1 Amphritea sp.
CCTTTCAGCCGGTCTGGACGTTGTTCCGGCCATTTTTCTTGGCCTGGTAAAGCGCGGCATCGGCACGACTGATAAGCCCTTCAGGTGTTTCTCCCTGAGCCAGCGTAGCCACGCCAAACGATGCTGTCACCGAGCTGATGACCTCGCCGGATTTCTTGTGCTTAATCCGAATCGCCATCACTTTAGCGCGAATCTTCTCCGCCAGTTGCGCGGCAAAACCGGAATCCTGATTAGGCAGCAACACTGCAAACTCTTCACCACCGAAGCGTACCGGTAGCAGCGGGGCATTACATTCGTCTTTGATGAGTTTTCCGACATATTGCAGCACTTTGTCGCCCATCTGATGACCGTAGGTATCGTTGAACTTCTTAAAGTGGTCGATATCAACCATCACCAGCGATACGCTGACATCAGTCCGCTCTGCTTGCTGTGCCAGCTCTTTGTCGAATACACGGCGATTAAACAGGCCGGTAAGAGGATCGATAGTGGCGTCCTGGCGGGTCTGCTCCAGCTCTTTCTTAAGGGCATTGATTTCGGCCTGGGCTTCATCAATACGCTTCTGAAACTGACGGGTGCTCTCGCTGATCGTTTGGGTGTTATCAGCCAGGCGCTGAATAATGTTTTCCAGCGACGAATCCGACTCGTTCTCTCTCAGTGCGCTGAGACTGTCCTGAAGAATATCATTGAAAGCTTCAGTGTCCTGCGCTGTGGTGCTGGCGTGTGTTTCCAGGTCACCCATCACTGACAGCAGTGCGTTCTGAATATCTTCAGCGTTCTCTACTTCTTCTTTGATGAGATGTTCGCGAAACAGTTGTTCACTGACTACGTTCGGACAGGTGCCGTAGGTGTCGAGTGCTTTATCCATCTGCTTGTTCAGTTCCGGCAGGCCCTGTGAAACATAGGCATACCAGAGTGAATAGTTCAGCGGGTTAGGGGGGATACTGAATTTGACCATCAGCGGGACGGCCTGACGCAGAAATTCAGCAGCTTGCTTCGGATTATCGGCGAACTTCATAAAACCCCTTCGATCTTATCGCAGAAACCATGTGTGCCTGATGATGTACCCCAGAACTCAGGCTGAAAGGATACCACTAAACGGTATGTGAGGCAGTAATTTATAGGGAAACATAAACAATTTCAAACAGTTGTTTGTTGGTTTTATTGACCATGATTCGACTAAGGCCGCATTGCGGTGAATAAATTGCTGTTCAAGTCTTGAGATTCATCAAATTCAGGCAGCGACTCAGGAAACAGCGATGAACCTGATCCACGGGCTTCATTTTAACAATCTGCGAGGTGATCTGTTCGGTGGTCTGACGGCCGCCATTGTTGCTTTGCCCCTGGCGCTGGCATTCGGGGTTTCATCCGGTGCCGGTGCAATCGCAGGCCTGTACGGGGCTATCTGTACTGGCTTTTTCGCAGCGTTGTTCGGTGGAACACCCAGTCAGATATCCGGACCAACGGGGCCGATGACGGTCGTGATGGCCGCGGTTTTCACTGAGTTTGCAGCCTTGCTGCCTGAATCAGGTCTGCTACTGGCGTTTACAGTGGTATTAATGGCTGGAATGCTTCAGGTGCTGTTTGGTTTACTGAAGCTGGGAAAGTACATCACCCTGGTGCCATTCCCTGTTATCTCAGGCTTTATGAGTG
>JAOXSA010000024.1 GCA_025800245.1 Amphritea sp.
AACGCAGTGGCTCTGGTTTTACAATCATGAGCGCCCCCATAAAGCCAATGGCGGCAAGCCGCCACTGAGGGCGGCTTAACTTCTACTTTTAGCATCAGTTAAAAATGGGAGGATTACCGCGGCATCCCGGCCGGAACGAATCGCTTTTACCCCGATCCAGGCCAGATAACCGGCTCCCAGCCAGGTGATTATCTTAAAGGCGAATTCTGATTCTGCGACCAGTACAGCCAGACCGGAGATGGTTGCGAAGGCCCACAGACCGACACCTGCGGCATGAAACCAGCTGGCAGCAAGGCCATGAGTGCGGCTGTTACCAACCGTTTGCTTGAGTACTACCGCCAGACTGGGGCCTGGAGACATCGCTCCAAGGCAGCAGATTGCCAGTAAAGAAAGCCAGGCAGTGAGAGTCATGGCCGCTATCCTTAGATTAAATAAACAGCTCGCTAATGTAATGGATAAGAGCGGTAATGTGTAGTGCGCAGAATCAATAGTGGAGGCTGCAATGACTGAGGATCAACGGCTTTATCTGGATGAGAGTCAGGTGTTTTGCCCCAGCTGTGGTGAGCCGCAGACTCTGGTTATCGATAGTGCTGCTGCCATTGAAGAATCGATTGCGGAGTATACGGAAGATTGCAGTGTTTGCTGTCGACCGATGGTGGTGACAGTGACTTATGTGAATGACGGCGATTACATCGTACAGGCACGGTCGGAAAATGAGTAAAAAATCCACCTTCATAGAAGGTGGCTTTGCTTTATGCCCCCATAAGGGGGCGTTACCTTCGTTTTTACACCTAAGTACATTTCTGGCACAGACCTTATATCCCCTCTGTGCAGCCGAGCACCAGATTTAATAATGGATCAGAGGGGCAAACTGTCTGAGGCGCTCTTTGCCGAGTTTTTGCCACTCCCATTATCAAATCTGGCGCACAGGGAAGTCGACTTGCCGACCAAACAGCGGGGCGGCCTTTGGGTTGTCAGGGCTTTTGGCCGCGCAAAAGCCCTGACTCGCCTACAGGCGAAACCATTGCCTGAACGTAGCACGAAACACTTATATTACTTTTCAGGCATAGCCTCGACTGAACGATCACCCCCTGAATAGGAGGTGATTTTAGGCTGACAATAAAAAAGCCGCGCCGCAGAGATGCGGGGCGGCTTGATAATATCAGAACCGTTAGTCAATCAGACCATACTGATCACGCAGAGTGTCGATGATCTCAGCTTTAGGATTTTCTGACTGCGGCAGTTTTTCGCCAATAATCTTTTCCGCAATACCGACATAGGTGTCTGATACTTTCTGGATCAGTTCTGCTGGCAGTTCGTTATCACGCGCCAGGGCATAACGCTCTTCCATACGGTCTTTGTTGACCAGAATGTCTGAATCAGGGAAGTGATTCAGCAGTGCCTGACGGAACACTTCTTTCGAGTTCTCGACCACTTTGCCATCACGATAGGACGGGCCATCCCAGATACGGGAAGAGTCAGGCGTGCCGACTTCATCCATGTAGATCAGTTTTTCGTTACCGTCCGCATCGGTGACATAGCCAAATTCGAACTTGGTATCGACAAAGACCTGATCCAGTTTTTCCAGCTCGGCACTGATGACCTCAAAGCCTTCTTTAAGAAGCTTTTCATAGCGACTGACATCGTCTTTTGAGCTGAAGCGGAAGGCTTCGTGGTTGTTGATGATATCGTCACGGGTGATATTGACGTCATCCACTTCCGGTACACCCGGTACGCCTGTCAGGATACCTTTGGTGGATGGGGTGATCAGGAGTTCTGGCAGCTTCTGGTCTTTATTCAGACCTTCGGCAATCTCAATGCCGCAGAACTCACGCTCGCCTTTTTCGTAGGCACGCCACATGGAACCGGTGATGTACTGACGGCAGATCGCTTCAATCATCACGGGTCTGGCTTTCTGTACGATCCAGACCAGTGGGTGAGGGATGTCGAGGATGTGGCTGTCAGCCAGGCCCTGTTCCCGGAACTGTCTGAACCAGTGATTAGAGATTGCATTCAGCGCTGCGCCTTTGCCGGGTACGCCCTGCATGCCGCCTTCGCCGGTCCAGATACATTCAAATGCTGAGATCCGGTCACTGATAACCATCACTGCCAGTTCGGCATCTTCCTGTACGTTGTAGCCTTTCTCTTTGATCAGGCGGCGGCTGTCCTCTTGGGTCAGCCAGTATACGGAACGTACTTTACCACTGTGTACCGGCAGGTCGGTACGGATCGGCAGATCATTGTTTACTGCCAAAACCTTATCAGCAAGACTCATTGCAAACTGTCCTGGTTCATTTTTAATCGGGAAATAAAAGTCAGAATCACTCTGTCAGTCGCTGATGCTTCAGCGCGGAAGAGCCGGCGAAAAGGCACTGAATTCTGGAACAGGGATAGTACCAGATTCCATGATTCCTGCCACTTATAAAACGGTTGGTGTGGTTATATGACCTTAGTCAGCAGGCTCCGACAGTTAGCTGTCAGACCTTCAGATAAACTGTTCAAAAACAGTAGCTTGATCCGGTTAATTTAAATCAGGTGTACTCTATTGCTGATTGCTTTATCAGGCGCTGGGCTCTATCGTAACAGTAAGTTCTACAAGGATATCAGGGAGTGCGTGTGAAGAAGGTCTTTTTGCTTATCAGTCATGGAGCTATGCTGGGAATCGGTTTCTCTCTCGGGGTATACATGTTGCCTATCCTGATCGCTCCGGAATCACCTTCACAGGTTGAGGTTCAGGCGCAGACGCGGAATGCGGTCTATCAGGCGCGATTTATGAAGGATCTTGCCGGCAGTGATTTTCTGCATTGGGCAGAAGGGGATGTGACGCTGACCGACCAGGTCGTTACCTTTATGGGTGAAGCGGCCCCGGGACCCGATTACAAGCTTTATCTGGCGCCTTCGTTTGTCGAGAATGAAGCGCAGTTCCTCGAGGTAAAAGCGCAGTCGGTTCAGCTGGGTGATGTAAAAACCTTCGATCAGTTTATTGTACCGCTGAATGGTACCAATCCGGATAATTACACTACGGTAGTGCTCTGGTGCGAAACCTTTGGTGAATTTATTTCTGCCGCGCAATATCGCTGATATTGCAACGATTATCTGAATCAGCTTTTATCTCGCTGTTTCACCTATATAGCCTTCATGTTGCTATACTTCGGCCTTCACTCGCCGGGGTATAGCCGTGACATCTTCTGAAGATCAATATTCTCCCTCAGCCCGTTGGCTGGCACTGATCAGTATCTGTATCGCTGTGTTCCTGATTCCGCAATCAATGTCGGCAGTGAACATTGCGCTGCCAGCGATTGCTGAGTCGTTACAGGCCGATGCCGTACTGGTTAGCTGGATCCGTCCGCAAACCTCTGGGGCAGTATCATCCTGATGTTACCCGCAGGCCGGATTGCCGATCAGGTGGGACGTAAGCGTGTCTATCTCATCGGCGTGACAGGATTTGTGCTGTCATCATTGTTAGTGTTTGTCGCAGACAGTGTCGAGTTCCTGATCTTTGTGCGGGTGTTACAGGGATTGTCCAGCGGTCTGGTGTTTGCAACGGCGATGGCAATCGTTGCGAATGTATTCAGTAAGAGTGGTCGTGGAACTGCATTGGGATTTACCGCCACTTCCGTCTATCTGGGACTGACCTGTGGGCCTCTGGTCGGCGGCTGGCTGACAGAACATGTGAGCTGGCAGAGTGTATTCTGGGCACCAGTGCCGTTGGCGTTAGTCGCTATCGTTCTGGTTGCGGTATACGTCCGCAAAGACAATAAGCCTGTAGACACCTCGTACAAACTGGACTGGCTCGGGTCTCTGCTGTTCATGGTATTGGTTTCACTGCTACTGTTTGGACTGACCGGCTTACCTGACTGGCCCAATGTTACCGCACTGATCACAGGCCTTTTTCTGGTGGTTCTGTTTGTCTACCAGCAGAACCATGCGCGTTATCCGTTGGTTCGGTTCCGATTGCTGGCAGCTAACCGGGTTATGAACCGATCATTGCTGACCAGTTTTCTGATGTATTCCGGTAACGCACCCGTGCTGTTTCTTCTGGGCCTGTATCTGCAGTATCTGAAGGGGCTGTCGCCCAGTGAATCCGGTGAATTAGTGCTGCTGCAGGCGCTGATGATGGCTATTCTGGCCCCAGTGGCGGGGAGATTGTCAGACAAAATCCAACCTCGCTATATCGCCACCGCAGGATGTCTTGTATTCAGCAGTGGCTTTGCTCTGCTGACTTTTCTTCAGGCGGACAGTTCGGTGATGTTTATTATGATCGCGCTGGTGCTGCTGGGTATTGGATTCGGTCTGT
Organism: Amphritea sp.; assembly: GCA_025800245.1. Classification (GTDB taxonomy): domain Bacteria; phylum Pseudomonadota; class Gammaproteobacteria; order Pseudomonadales; family Balneatricaceae; genus Amphritea. The sequence continues at coordinate 4,298 of JAOXSA010000024.1, forward strand.
TCTCATCGCCGAATAATAATGCCGCGCTGGGCGCGGTAAATCAGGAACGGCTGAGTATCGCATCCGCATTACTTAACCTGGCGAGGACCAGTGGCAATATGTTCAGTATGGCGGTGACTGTGCTACTGGTGAGTCTGTTTCTGGGGGATCAGCAGATCAGCCCGGAACAGTATCCCGAGCTGTTAGACGTTGTCAGACTGGGCTTCATCATCGCGCTGATCTCCACCCTGATCGCGGCCTGGTTCTCGTTCAACCGGGGCGATGTCGAACGTTAGTTAAGGCGTCGTTCCAGTCCCATCTCAGCCATAATGCGTGTTGCAATTTCTTCGATTGAGAAGTGGGTGGTATTGATGCAGGGCATACCCTCTTTACGGAACATACGCTCTACAATGCGAACTTCATCCTCACACTGATCCAGTGATGCGTAACGGCTGTTGGGGCGGCGCTCATGACGAATCGCAGCCAGCTGGAACGGATCAATCGTCAGGCCATAGAGCTTATCGCGATAGGGCTCCAGTGCCGCTGGCAGATGGTGGCTATCAAGATCAGTATCGGTCAGAGGATAGTTTGCGGCCCGGACACCGAACTGCAATGCCATGTACAGACAGGACGGTGTCTTACCGCAACGGGATACACCGGTGAGGATTATATCTGCCTTGTCGTATTGCTCGGTACGTGCACCATCATCATTGTTGATAGCAAAGTTGACCGATTCAATCCGGTCCATGTAGCGCGTCACTTCGTTAATACCGTGAGACTTACCCACGCTATAGGATGAGTGGCTGCCAAGCTCGAGCTCAAGAGGTTTGAGGAAGGCGGAGAAAACGTCAATCTTATAGGCGATGCTGGTGGCGATCACCTCCCGGATACCTTCATCCACCACAGTATCAAACACAATGGGACGTTGCTGATCGGCCTCGCCGGTAGCATTGATCTGTTCAACCGCTTCGGCGGCTTTGGCGATACTGTCAATATAAGGCAGGGTGATCTTCTGAAACGTAATGGACTCAAACTGTGCCAGCAGACTGTTACCTAATGCCTCGGCTGTAATGCCGGTACCGTCGGAGATAAAAAAGGCTGTTCTTTTCATAGTCTGGTCCATCTGATTGTGCAACAAAGGAAGCCGATTATACCGGCACGCGGGATAAAAACGACATGAATCAACAAATTCCAAGGACACGGAGCATTTTTCTATCTATTGCAGTATTATTCGGAAAAACTAAAACCCGATAGGAGAGTGCGCTTTGCAGGATTATATCGTTCGTCTGGATCAGGTAGGCATGGATGACATCGAACAGGTCGGAGGCAAGAATGCCTCGCTGGGTGAGATGATTTCAGAGCTGGCTGGTGCCGGTGTTAAAGTTCCCGGTGGTTTTGCTACCACATCTTCTGCTTTCCGCGCGTTTCTGTCCCACAACCAGTTAGATCAGAAAATCAATGAAGCGCTGGCGGCGCTTGATCCTGAGGATGTTCGTGCACTGGCTGAAACCGGTGCAGCAGTGCGTCAGTGGATTCTGGACACACCATTCCCACCGGAGCTGGATAAGGCGATTGAATCTGCTTATCAGGATATGGGCGGTCATGATGATATGGCTGTCGCGATCCGTTCCTCCGCTACCGCAGAAGACCTGCCGGATGCATCCTTTGCTGGCCAGCAGGAAACCTTCCTCAATATCCGTGGCCTGGACAACATTAAGACCGCTATTCATGAGGTATTTGCCTCACTGTATAACGACCGCGCAATCTCCTATCGCGTCCACCATGGTTTCGAGCATCATGAAGTAGCGCTGTCTGCCGGTATTCAGCGTATGGTTCGCAGTGAAACCGGTTCTAGCGGTGTAATGTTTACACTGGATACCGAGTCCGGTTTCCAGCACGTCGTCTTTATCACGTCAGCCTACGGTCTGGGTGAAACAGTGGTGCAGGGTGCAGTTAACCCTGATGAGTTTTACGTTTACAAGCCAACGCTGCGCCAGGGGGCACCAGCGATTCTGCGCCGGAACTTGGGTACCAAAGCGATTAAGATGGTTTACGGTGCCGAGGGTAATACCAAACAGGCAGTCGAGACCGTTAAGGTTGATAAGGCTGATCGTGCCCGTTTCTCTATTGATGATAACGACGTGCAGGAATTGGCGCGTATCGCGATGATTATCGAGAAGCACTACGGTCGTCCAATGGATATCGAGTGGGCCAAAGATGGCGATGACGGTGAACTGTATATCGTTCAGGCCCGCCCTGAAACGGTAAAAAGCCGTGATAAGACGGCAGTGATCGAACGCTACCTGCTGAAAGAAACCGGCAATGTACTGGTCGAAGGGCGTTCAATCGGTCACCGGATCGGCAGCGGTGCGGTACGTATTGTTGATAGCATCGATGATATGGATCAGGTACAGGCTGGTGATGTACTGGTTACTGATATGACGGACCCTGACTGGGAGCCGGTAATGAAGCGCGCAGCGGCGATCATTACTAACCGTGGTGGTCGTACTTGTCACGCCGCAATTATCGCCCGTGAGCTGGGTATCCCGGCTATTGTGGGTTGCGGTGATGCGACAGAGCGTCTTAAGGAAGGCCAGGAAGTGACGGTATCCTGTGCTGAAGGTGATACCGGCCGTGCTTATGAGGGCTGTCTTGACTATGAGCACCAGACCAACAAGGTCGATTCTATGCCGCCACTGCCGTTTGACATCATGATGAACGTCGGTAACCCGGACCGCGCTTTTGACTTCCAGGCACTGCCGAATGCCGGTGTTGGTCTGGCACGCCTTGAATTCATCATTAACCGGATGATCGGTGTACACCCGAAAGCACTGCTGCACTTTGACCAGCAGCCTGCAAGCCTGCAGAAAGTGATCTCCCGTCGTATTGCCGGTTATGGCAGTCCGGTCGACTTCTATGTGGCGAAGCTGGTGGAGGGTATTTCTACTCTGGCAGCGGCGTTCTATCCGAAGAAAGTGATCGTCCGTATGTCAGACTTTAAGTCCAACGAGTACGGCCACCTGATCGGCGGTGAAGACTACGAAGCCAATGAAGAAAACCCAATGCTGGGTTTTCGCGGTGCCAGCCGTTATATCGATGAGTCTTTCCGTGACTGTTTTGATCTTGAATGCAAGGCGCTTAAATACGTCCGCGATGAGATGAAACTGACCAACGTTGAAGTGATGGTGCCGTTCGTCCGTACCGTCGGTGAAGCGAAGCAGGTTGTTGATCTGCTGGCTGAGAACGGTCTGCGCCGCGGTGAGAACGGTCTGCGCATTATTATGATGTGTGAGATTCCGTCCAACGCGCTTCTGGCAGATCAGTTCCTTGAGTACTTTGATGGCTTCTCTATCGGCTCCAACGATCTGACTCAGCTGACACTGGGTCTTGACCGTGACTCAGGCGTTATTGCTCATCTGTTTGATGAGCGTAATGACGCGGTACGTAAGTTGCTGTCTATGGCGATTGAAGCCTGTAAGGCTCAGGGTAAATACATCGGCATCTGCGGTCAGGGGCCTTCAGATCACCCGGACCTGGCGCGTTGGTTGATGGAGCAGGGAATCAGCACGGTATCCCTGAACCCGGATACAGTACTGGATACCTGGTTCTTCCTGGCGAACAGCCCGGATACTCCGACTACTTAATTTATACCGTTATCTACTCAGTTGGCTGAGCACTGAATCAGCCCTTCTCCGTTGAACAGACGGGGCAGGGCTTTTGTTTATCCGGAGTCCGTGATCAATGCGCATTGATCGTTATCTGCAACTGAATACAGAGTACAGCCTCAGACAGGTAAGGACGCTGCTGCTGGATGGTCAGGTATGTATTGATGATCGGGTAGTCCGCGATCCTGCCAGGGAGGTAAGTCGCTTTGCTAAGGTTGTCTGCGACGGTATTGTGTTGAATGATTCCAGGCCCTGTTACCTGATGCTGTATAAACCCGGTGGTGTGGTCAGTGCTACAGAGCATCCGGAGCATACAACAGTGATAGACCTGATACCTGAGTCATACCGTCAGGATCTGCACATTGCCGGCAGACTCGATCTCAATACCACGGGGCTGTTGATTCTGACGAATGATGGCCACTGGTCGCGACGGATCACACAGCCTGAGAGTAAAGTAGCCAAGGTATACCGGGTTGAAACGGCGCAGCCCGTCGTTGATGAAGCCGAAGCCGTGTTTCAGCAGGGAATCTATTTCCGCTATGAGAATCTCACCACGCTGCCAGCCGGACTTGAGAGGATCTCGCCACGAGTATCAAGGCTGACACTCTACGAAGGGCGCTATCATCAGGTTAAGCGGATGTTTGGCTATTTCGCTAATGAGGTGACAGCGTTACATCGGGAAAGTGTTGGCGGGCTGGTGCTCGATCCGGGACTTGAACCCGGTGAGCACCGTCATCTGACTGAAGAAGAGATTGGTCTGTTCTGACTGAGTGAAATCAGTGGTGTAACTCTTTCTCTTCTTCAAGAATCTCTTCTTCCAGTGGTCGGAATACAAAGATCCGGGCAACCATAAAGTTGAAGCCCATACCGACCAGAACCCCGATAACCAGTGCCAGGAACTTATAAGTCTCAAAGAAGGGTACATTGGCGGTTAATACGGCATAGGTTCCATAGTTCATGGCAAAGCCGATCAGGGATGTGCCAAGGAATGAGAGCCACTGGGTCAGGTGTCTGGATTTTTCACGGTCGGTAAAAGTAATCGTACGGTTCCAGATCCAGTTCCAGGTTGCTGCTGGCCAGAAGGATATTGCACGGGCCAGGTTGTGGCCCATTCCAAAGAAGGCCTGCAGGGCGAAATAGATCAGGGTGTCGATGACAAAGCCGGTACCGCCAACAAATCCGAACTGGAAAAACTCGGAGATTAACGGGTATTTGAACCGGTACAGTCGTCTCAGGTGACGCAGATAGAGTAGCTGTTCTTTTAAACTCAGTTTGCTTTCGCCGTGTTCGCGGTCTTTAAAGTGAATCGGGTGTTCGCCCGGTTTATTAAATTCACCTTTGACCATAATCTCGAGGCCGATTTTGTATCCGGTAGGCGCGAGATGGGCGCAGCTTTCAAATTTACTGCGTTGAAAGGCAAAGAATCCGGACATCGGATCCTTAATATGACACAGCGGCAGTGCCAGCCAGGTGGCAATTTTAGAGTTCAGAAGTCGGAAAAAGCCCCAGTCATCGTCGAATGAGCCACCTTTGATGTAGCGGGAGCCGACCACAAAGTCATTTTCGCCAGACTGCAGCTTACTGATCATAGGAGCAATCGCTGAAGCTGGGTGCGACAGATCACAATCCATCACCACGACATAGTCACCCCGGGCTTCCTCAATACCGCGGATGACTGCGGTAGACAGGCCGCGATCCTCGGTACGGACAATGATCCGGGCCGGAATGGAATCAGCCAGTTGAGCAACCGCTGCTTCCGAACCGTCCTGAGAGTTGTCATCGACGAAGATAATTTCGTACTCTTCACCGCTGAGGTTAGCGTCTATTTCAGCGCTGATCAGAGGGATATTCTCAACTTCTTTATAGGTAGGGATGACAACTGAGATTCTGGGGGTGCTCATAAACTGCTTCATTGCTCGGTAGCGGGGCAAAAATTTGTCTCACAATGCTATAGATATCAACGCCAATATACAAACCCAAGCTAATGATCTGTATACGGATTTTGCATAAAAAGTAACCAGATCTTGTTATTGCATACCCATCACTCTATTATCCCGGCCAATACACTATTCCTGAGTGATGATAATGCTGAAAAAAAGCCCGTCGAAATCCATTGATCTGTTTCTGGGTACTTACGCAGTACTGTTCCTGGTTGCCAGTTTCTTTATCCCGCCGATGCATGATTACGCCCTGTACTTTGTTCATTGGGATATGACACTCAGCGGTGGTGATCCATGGGCTAAAATTCCTGCGCCTAATGCTTATGGGCCGGTCTATAACTTCTTCGCATTACCCTACGCATTGCACTCCCAGTTGCCGAAGCTGCTGTTTGTCGCCTGTTGGCTAGCGGTTGTGGTTGTCACGGTACGCAGTTTCTTTTCCCTGGAGTCGGTGAGTCACCGGCTGAAGTGGGGTTTTGCGGCGTTCTGGTTGCTGAATCCGTTTTTTATCGTCAGTACTGCCTTTTATGGATTTAATGACAGCTTTGTCGCGTTGCTCTGTTTTGCCGGCATTCTGGTGGCTGCAGAATCCCGCAATAAAACCTCCCTGGTCCTGTTCACAGTGGGGGTGCTGACTAAGCTCTATCCGCTGTTCCTGCTGCCATTCCTGGATACTAAATGGCGTAAAATTGGCCGTAACATTGTACTGTTCTTTGCCATCCTCCTGTCAGTTTATGCAATCACCTATATGATCTGGGGTAGCTCTTTCCTGGTTGCGTTCGGTAAGGCAAACGGCAGAAACCCTACGCTCTTTTCAATCATGATGTTCTTCCACGGAAACTTCTTTCCTTTCGAGAGCCTGAGTAAATTTCTGATCTCACTTAACAAGCCTCTGACACTGCTGGCGATCATCTTTGTCTTCTGGCGTTATAAGAAGGGTAAGCTGGAGCAGCACGCCGCATTCCTGGCAGGATTCACAGCGTTGCTGATGTTCTATAAAGCGGGGCAGCAGCAGTTCTATCTGGCGTATTTTGCGATGTTTGCGGCATGGGTCATTATCGAATTTCGCAGAGATCATCCGAATTTTGGGGCGCTTTATGCAGTTATCGCGCTGGGAGTATGGATGATGGCAATGGCCGGACTGGTCTATCCGCTGACCTCTATGAAGGGGGAGTATCTCTGGGTTCGTCATATCATTGGACTGCCGACCTTTGTGCTGCTGTGTATTGTGTTTTATCAGCTGCTTTTTCCTTCAAGCAAGGCTATCAAAGCGGATCATGAATGATCAGGTTCTGTGACCTGTGGCCACAGATACGCCTTGAATCCCGGAAACATCAGTAGCGTTATTCCTCCCAGCGATCCTGCTATATGAGCCGCCGTATAGGGCGGCCACTGGCTGTCTGATAACAGAGCCGTACCTGTGTACTGTTCTGTTGTAATTTTTACCAGACAGAAGAGTGCAGGAAGCCATCCTTCCAGCGTGTTTTGTTTTACCCCCAGGTGGATCATGGCTATTGCCAGCGGGGTAAACAATACACCGGATAAACCCGCGTAACGTTCAAACTCTGCCAGGGGGGAGAGCAGCAGGGCGTTCACCGCAAACAGACCACCAATAAGACTCAGGCAGGCAGCGGGGCGGGAAATACGCTCGATATAGCCCATTGCAAACAGAAAGGCGATCAGATCCCAGCTCAGGTGGCTGATGCTGGTATGGGTAAAGTGTCCGCTGAGTAAGCGCCATATCTGACCTTCACCGATCAGGTTCCGGTCAAAGTAACTGTTACTGAAGGCTATGTCGGTAGCGGAGAGTGCCAGCGCCAATAGAGTCGTCAAAAGGGTTAACCAGAACCTTCCCGCCAGAGCGGGAAGGTTGGTACCGGGGTCAATGGTTGTCATCGGAAGACTACCTTTATGAATCTGAGTCGTTTTCACGACGGCGATTGCGGTAATGAATCAGGAGCAGAGAGCCGATGATCAGCAATACCCAGTGGCCGATCGCACCGGAACCTCCGGAACTTCCCCCGCCCAGTGTGGCTCGGGAGTGGTTCTGATCGAACATAGGTTGTTGATTGTCTGCACGGTTACTGGTCGCAGGCTGTTTTGCTCGCTGTTTGCGAGCCTGCTGCTCTTTCTGCACCCGAGCCGTATTGTCCCGACTGATATTCTGTTGCTGGAACACTTTGTCACGAACAACCAGCATTGAGGTGTAATCGGTGACCAGATCATATTGTAAAGCCAGATCAGTAATCGCCTGTCTGGCGTCCTGCACCTCAGATGGCTGCTGTTCAGAGCTATCATCAGAACGACCATCAGAACCATCACCGAGATAATCAATCTGGTTCTGCAGATTCTCAATGCTGGCAAAAGCCCACAGACGATTCAGTTCAGGATTCAGCTGGTTCTGTTCTGGCAGTGTGATTTCCGTGGTATAGCTGCGCTGTTCGGCACCGGCTGTACCGGTCAGCGTTACTTTTACCGGCCCGGGTTTACGGTAGTGGCCCATGACAGTGAGTTGTTCGCCGCGATACACCGAGCCGATCTGTTCCGGTGTCAGGTCGGTAACACGCCCACCTTCAAAGTGAATCTCAACATCCCGTAATGCCTGGTGGTTGAGTTTACTGGTCGCCAGCATCAGTTGACCGACAATGTCATCCGCGTTGGATACGCTGATAGCAAACCCGTTAGAGGCTTCAGTCATGCCATTCAGCAGAGGGCGGTTAGCGCTGTTACCCATCACAAATGTAAACAAGCGGATATCGTTTTTGCCAAGCAGCTCTAAGAAACGCTTTTTCTCGGTAACGCCCACGTTGGCGACGCCATCGGTAACCAGAATCATCGCTGTACTGCGATCTGCATCCAGATCTTTGAGTCCTTCAGCTATGCCGCCATACAGATTGGTGCCGCGGTTGGGTGGATACTGTTCCAGTTTATTGAGTAAGGACCCGACAGTTGCCTTACTCACTGGCTGGAAACCCTGGCTGAAGTCTTCTGTCCGGTCATTGAACAGCACGATCCGGAAGCGATCACCGCTGGGTAGCTTTGCCAGTCCCTGACGCACACCATCAACCAGCGTGCTGTATTTACCCTGCATCGAACCGGATACATCAAGAACAAAGATCCAGTCCCGGTTACCTTGTACTGGAGCTAGATCATCCCCCGGTGTCAGCGTTAGCATAAATGTACCGGCTTTATCACTGGCTTCCTTATAGGTCACCATATCCAAGCCGCCAGGCAGGCCTTCAGCATGTCGCCAGTACACCAGAATGTCCTCATCCAGGGTTGCTGCTGGCTGACCAGTTGCAATGCTTTGTGTAGAGCTATTGGGCACGGACTGAGTCTGATGATCATCGTTCTGCATGTTGGACTGACTCTGATCAGCGGCCCCCTGTGAGAGAGATGCCGCCTGATTGTTGATGCTGATCTGCCATTCACTGTTCGATATCTGCTGAATCTGTGCGCCGCTGTGTTGTGGCAGGCGGACCGAATCGATGGGATAACCGGAGCGGACTTTCATATTGAAACTGAACTTCTCATCGACCACTTCTTTGCGGCTCCAGAAGGCGTTTTTCTGCTCATCGACGCCACCATCTTCCAGGGGATAGAGATACCGACCGATCCCTGAATCCACATGGGCGGGCTGAATATACACAAGCTTGATGCGAACATCGCTGTTGGCTTTAACCGGGGTAACGCTTATATCGAAGGTTTTATAGCTATCCTGTTCGACCAGCGCGGCTTCCCGGCCGGCCTGTTTTTCCTGTTGGTATATGTTGCGGGCACGCTGTTTTTCAACTACTTCCCCGGTGACTGGCTGACCATCAATCCAGTAGGTAAATTCACCGACGGCGGCTTTATCAGGTACCGGGAAGCTGTAGATCGCCTCCAGTGGCTGGTTATTCGGATTATGGAAGACCTGTTCAACGCTGGTGACGGCATAGCTGTTCTCCATTACCACGTTGATATGATGTTCTCTGATACTCAGCTCAGGCAGGTTACTGTTAACAGGCTTAAGTAAGCCGGCTGCATCGGCATCTACTGTCGGGATGATTGTCAGAGGGGCCGCGAGCAGGGCGCTCAGGGTGATCGCCTTTACTGTCCGGAACAGAGTATTAGAGCTTTGGGTTTCAGAGCTCGGGGTATCAAGGCTCTGGATATCGCGGTTATGGAAAGTTAACTGTTTCATAATGTCCTCGTTGTGATCTCTTGATCAGGTGAGGACGATTGTCTTAATCAGGACTTAATACCGGTACTAAAAGCGATGAAGTATCGGTATCCGATACTTGCTGGTGCATTAAGTGCGCTAATCTTTCCTGTAAGACTTAAAGAGACTGTACTGCCACTGTCGAATAGCGATGACCATGGTGTTGCCGTGTTTACTCTGCATAGGCTGGCTGACGTCATCCTGGATCAGATGGTTGAACTCTTCGGCCAGCCGTTCCATTTTCTTCTGCATGGCGATATTGGTTTCCGGTGTCATCACGCCATTGAGCACAATCAGCTTTTCATGCTGTTTATCAAACCGGGAACGGAAGAAGTCCTGCTCAACTTTCTGTTGGAAAAATTGTTGGATCGGCCCATTGGGTAACCAGGTAAAGTTCGGATCGACTCTGAGCTTGATGCGGTTATTGGGTAACAGATCGATGATGCTCAGGCGATCCAGCTGTGCCAGCTTCTGTATACACTGATGCTCCGTAAGCTCATAAAGGGAAAGTATGTCGTTGTAGCTGAAACCGTTAATGACACTGACAGCAACCAGCAGGAGTTCCAGATCTGAAGCGATCTCCTGTTCCTGTTCCCGGGTCAGCTGAGTCAGTCGCTGCTGTTCTTTTGCCAGCAGGCGAAACAACTCAGTCAGCTCAAGGCCAGCTAACTGACTGACCTTTTCAAGCCGCTGCAGGGTAAAGTTCTGCTCGGAAAACAGCCGCTTTACTGATGCTTCACTGAGATCCAGAGCTTCTGCAACATCGATGTAGGTTTTCCCCTGTGCTTTGAGCTGCTTTTTAAGGGTCTGAATTAAAGCCGTGGTTTGCGCCATGCTGGTTTCCTTTCCTGCGAACAGTGCTGGTGGAGGGGGAGTCAGATTATTCTATGATACTTCTTATCACACAAACCGGCAGGTGTAAGCCATATAAGCCGAACAAGTATCATATTTTAATATTTATACCGTTATCTTTTTTCATATGTATGTTTATCAGGGACATTGGTATAGTCCGGTCAACAACAGGAATGGCTTTGGGCCGTGCCGGGGCCGTGCGCTGCAGACGGAGATGTCATGGAATTTAAAATTCCCCAGCAACTTGAAACAGAGCGGCTGGTGTTAGAGAAGATCACTATCGATCACTGGCAACCACTTCACCGTTACTACGCGGATGAAGAAGGTACCCGTTACACCACCGGTAAGTCTCTTACCGAAGGGGAGAGCTGGCGGCTGGTGGCGGCCCTGATCGGGCACTGGGAGATCCACGGCTATGGTCCGTATGTGCTGCGCCGACGTAGTGACAGTGAAGTGCTGGGTGTGTGTGGATTATGGTATCCCGGTGACTGGCCGGAACCGGAAATTAAGTGGGCGCTGATAAATGAGTTCGCCGGTCAGGGATACGCCAGTGAAGCGACCCGGGCTGTTCAGCGGTCAGCGGCTGCTCATCTGCCCCAGCAGCGGCTTATCAGTCTGATTGTTGCAGAAAACCATGCATCGGTCCGGTTGGCTGAGGCAGTAGGGGCCCGTTTTGAACGTTCTATGGCGTTCCGCGGTAAGACTGCTCAGATCTACCGTCACCCAGAGCCTGAAACATTAGCAACTGAAATGGAATAATTATGAAGTGGTTTCTGATCGTACCTGCGACTCTGATCATATTGGTGGTTGTGTATTTCAGCATATTGGGCGTTAAATCCCGTGCCGGTTCTGCACCAGGTCCTGTCGATGGTCAGTTGCAGCCCTGTGACCCGAAACCCAATTCAGTCTGCAGTATGCCTGGCAATGATGATCAGCATGCGGTTGAGGCTCTCGACTATATGCCACTCAGTGAGCTGGCCTTAGTCATCAGAGAGATGGGGGGAGAAGTGGTTGTAGAGCAGGATAACTACATCGCCAGCGAATTCCGCTCGGGTCTGTTTGGTTTTGTCGATGACCTTGAGCTGCAGGTTGATAAAAACAGTGCAGTTATACATGTCCGCTCTGCATCAAGGGTGGGGTACAGTGATATGGGAGTTAACCGCCAGCGGGTTGAAACATTAAGAAATCTTGTAGGTGAACGCCGGTGAACAGATATCTTTCAGGTTACCCGGCAGACCTGGTCGCACAGGTCGAGACCATGATAGATAATGGCCGGATGCCTGAGCTGCTACTCAAGCGCTACCCGGAAATGCACCAGATCAGTAATTCCCGGGCACTTTACGATTACACCCAGGATCTTAAGTCGCAGTATCTGCGACAGTCTCCGCCGTTGAGTAAGGTTGAATATGATGACAAGATCGATGTGATTCATAACGCCCTGGGCCTTCATACCCATATCTCTCGGGTTCAGGGGAATAAGCTCAAAGCTAAAAAAGAGATCCGGATCGCATCTCTGTTTCGTCAGGCCCCTGAGGCCTTCCTGCGGATGATTGTGGTCCATGAACTGGCGCATATCCGCGAAAAAGATCATAACAAAGCCTTCTATAAACTCTGTCAGCATATGGAGCCGGATTACCATCAACTGGAGTTTGATCTGCGGGTCTATCTGACCTGTGTCGAGCACTTTGGTCCGTTGTACTGACCGGTTTCATTTCCGGCTATAGTGAAGATATGGATAACCTTGCTTCGCTACCGGAGGCTTTCCGGAATAAAGTTGTTGTTTTCTATGACGGCGCCTGTCCCGGCTGCATTAAAGATATGCATTGGTATCAGACCCGTCAGCGCGCTGATGACAACAATGTGGTCTGGTTTGATATAACCGGACAGGAGATGATGCTACACGAGCTTCAGATTGACCCGTTCGCAGCGATGCTGGAATTGCACGTTCTAAACCAGCAGGCTGAGGTTGTCAGTGAGATTCCCGCTTATCAGTTATTACTTAAAAGGCTCCCGGGCTGGAGTTGGTTAGGTACTCTTATCGGGCTACCCGGTATCAGACCAATACTGGGCATGCTTTACCGGCGCTGGGTGAAACGACGGCTATGCCAGGCCGGTCGGTTATAAGATCTCTTCAGTCCCGGCGCTATTTAAGATAGACAGCTTTAGTTTGCTGCTTTAGATTAGCCGCTTCTGTTTTCATGCAATGGATGGCGAGTCGATGGCCGATCTGCAACTCTATCAGTATCTGATTATTGCGCTGTTGTTTGTCTGGAGTGGCTTTGTTCGCTCGGGGCTGGGGTTCGGTGGGAATCTGCTGGTCCTGCCGCTGCTGCTACTGGTTGTAGACGATCCACTGCTGTTCTTACCCATCATTGGCGTTCATCTGCTGCTATTCTCGCTGCTCATTACCTGGCAGGGGCGTAAGCATGCAATTAACTCTGCTGATGCGGACTCCGAGCCGGTTGGCAACATTGACTGGGCTTATCTTAAACGGGCATTACTGATACTGATTGTGCCGAAGATGGCTGGTGTGCTGGGGCTGCTGACCCTGCCGGGCAGCATTATGAGCATGATTATCTACGGTATCGTATTCTTCTATGCGATTGGCTATGTTCTTAACCGGCCACTGCAGAGTAACAGCAAAACACTGGATATTATTTTTCTCGTCATCGGTGGTTACTTCAGTGGGACATCGCTGATCGGAGCGCCACTGATCGTGGCGGTGTTTGTTACCCATGTTGCCCGTCATCAGCTGCGGGATACTCTGTTTGTACTCTGGTTTATTCTCGGTGGCATTAAACTGGCATCGTTCCTGATTGCCGGTGTTGATATGCACTGGATTCATCACCTCTGGTTGCTGCCAGCGGTATATATTGGTCATCTGCTCGGAGAGCGGGCCCATCGTCGGCTTGTGCAGACAGAGCAGGCGGTGTTCTATCGGGTCATGGGGGCCGGGCTGATTGTCGTGAGTACGTTAGGTGCAGGCAAAATTCTGCTGAGCTGAGCGCAGTTGTCATTAATCTGAACGGTATTGCTATTTTTTCCGGTATTGCTGAGCAGCTAGATTAGATGGTGAATCTTGTCTTAAGGGATCGCTATGTCAATCTGGAAAACCGAACTTACCGTGCCTCAGCTGCAGGCATTTATGAATAACACCCTGGTAGAGCATCTGGATATTCAGATCACTGAAATCGGGGAGGATTACGTAACTGCAACCATGCCGGTTGATCAGCGTACTCATCAGCCGATGGGAATTCTGCATGGCGGCGCCTCCGTAGTGCTGGCTGAATCACTGGGAAGTATGGCCGCACAGATGGCCGCAGAACCTGGTCGCGCCTGTGTTGGTCTGGAGATAAATGCTAATCATATATCCAGTGTTCGTAGCGGACGGGTAATGGGTAAAGCCAGCCCGGTTCATATTGGCCGCTCGACACAGGTCTGGGATATAAAGATCAGCGAAGATAACGGTAAAACCGTGTGTGTTTCGCGTCTGACAATGTCAGTACTGGGGGGCGGGAAATAGTCATGAAATGTTATTTTTTTTGCTATTCAGCGATTTCAGATTGATGCTAAAATAGTCAGAACGAGCCGGCTTAATGCCGGCTTTTTTCATTTATTAATGCATTGAATGCCTCTGTAGGGAGAGACAACGCCGGTGCGTAAAACCCTGTTACCCGTATTAGCGCTGCTGTTCAGCTGCTTTATTTTCTATCTTGGCTTCGGACTGGTGAATATTCTTTTGCCGGTACGGATGAAGCTGGAAGGAATTCCGACCGATGTTATCGGTCTGGTGCTGTCGCTGTATTTCGTCGGTATGCTCTCGGGAGCAATATACAGTAAGAAGTTAGTGCAACGGGTTGGCCATATTCGGGTTTTTGCCGGTAGTCTGGCCATCGAAGCGGTAACAATTCTTGCCCTGACACTGGATTCTAATCCCTATTTCTGGGGCGCTATGCGGGTCGTACTGGGCTTCAGTCAGGCCAGTTTGCTAACCGCCATGGAAAGCTGGCTGAGTGACAGCGCCACGGAAGAAACCCGTGGCAAACTATTAGGGATCTATAACGCTACCATCCTGAGTGGTCTGTTTGGTGGTCAGTTCCTGATTGGTCTGGCAGCGCCGAGCGACGACATGCTGTTCATCGTCGCCGGCATACTGCTGTGTATCGCATCACTACCGGTGCTGTTCAGCCGGAGTCAGGGTCCGGTTATTGAAGACGTTGCACCAATGTCGGTGCTTTCTTTGCTGAAGATATCGCCACTGGGTGTGATCGCCTGTCTGATCTCCGGGGTGGCGTATTCTGCAATTTCAAATATGTTGCCGGTATTTGCCGCAGACTATGATATCAGCGGCTTCCAGCTGTCACTGTTTATGGGTGGCACGATGGTTGGCTCATTCCTGCTGCAGTTCCCGGTTGGCTATTTGTCTGATCGGCTTGATCGGCGGACGCTGCTGTTGTTCCTGTTGACCACCTCAGCAGTGACCGGACTCGGCGTTATCTGGCTGGCAGAGATGAACATGCTGATTGCGCTGTTTGTCGTTACCGGTTTCACTGCAGGTATTATCGCTTGTTATTACCCGCTGAGTATTGCCGAAGCGTTCGATAAGCTGAAGAAAAGTGAAATGGTCGCGGCCATGGGCAGCATGATTCTGGCATTCGGTATTGGTGGTGCGATTGGCCCTTATACTTCAGCGCTGGTGATGGACTGGCTGGGTGCAGCATCACTGTTTTACTACCTGGCGATCGTTCAGGGTCTGCTGGCACTGTTTACCCTTTACCGTATGGGTGTACGTAAGGCACTGCCGGTAGAAGATCAGGAAGGCTTCGTGATGCAGACCGGTTCGGCGTACTCTGCGGTCGATCTTGATCCACGTACTGAGTACGTTGAGCCAGAGCAGCCCCTTAGTCATGAAGCCGAAACTGCGGTTGTGATTGCAGAAACTGACCCGGCAGCAGCGGTTAAAATGGCCCGGGCTCTGGCAGTGAATAACCCTGAGCAGGGCGCGGAAGTGGCTGCTGCGGTAGCCCAGGTACCGGGTATCGACGTTATGCGTCTTTATGAGGTGATGAAAGAGGCTGCGCCATATCAGATTCTCGAAATTACCCGCGCAATTGTGAATGCTAAACCTGATCTGGCATATGACCTGGTCAGTCAGTTGGCTGAATGGCATCCACAGCAGGTAGTACCGGTGGCGATCGAGATCGGCCGGGCGCTTCCGGAACTGCGGGTTGAGATGGCTAAAGTAGCGGTAGAGGCGGCGCCTGAGTCTGCGACTCAGGTGGCAGAATACTATGCCCGTGTTATGGCCG
>JAOXSA010000035.1 GCA_025800245.1 Amphritea sp.
CTGTCTCGCTTCAGGCGTTTATTAAAACATTCACGCCCTGTGCTTGTGGTACCCGCTAATTGAAAAACAGATTTAGCTAAATCGATACCAATGATGCTAACCTTACTCATGTATGGACCCTCTCTTTTAGATGCCGAACCAAGCTTAATGCGTTAAGCATGGCACAAAGGAGGTGGGTCCATCTTATTTCCCACGGAAGGTCTGAAATACTTAGTCTGTAGGGTGCGTTGTAACGCACCGGACCAGGCGCTGTTTCTGGTGCAATACGCTGAAGCTATTGCATCCTACGGAGCATGCTTTTTCCAGCCACTCGCTACTCGCCACTCAAAAAGAAAAGGCGCTATGCGCCTTTTTCTATACCCGACTAATCAACACCTTCAGCCCCAGCAACACCATCGCGCCTCCCAACACCCGGTCGATCCAGTGACTGATCGCTTTAAAGCGTCGATTAACGACCGGGTTAGACAGCATCATCACTACACTGGAGAACCAGGTCAGCTGTATTACCATCATCCATGCGCCGTAGATGGCCAGTTGCCAGGCGGGCATATCGGCGGACAGCACCAGCGTGAACAGAGAGATAAAGTACACCGGCGCTTTCGGATTCAGAGCGTTACAGAGAAAGCCCATACCGACCGTCCGCAATGCAGAGCGTTGTTGAGTGACAGCGATCTGTTCTTCATCCGCAGTGACTGCTTTAGCCCGCAGGCCGTTAATGCCCAGCCAGATCAGATACGCACCACCAAGAACCTTAATGATCCATAACAGTGTGGTGGAGTTGGCGATCACTGCCGCCAGTCCGAGGCTGGAGTAGATAATATGGATCGACAGTCCCAGCGCGATACCCAGACTGCAGAGCAGACCGGTACGTTTACCGTGGCTCAGTGTTTGCTGAGAGACCAGGACAAAGTCCGGTCCGGGTGATGCTGCGGCTAAGAAGTGCACTGCCGTAATCAGTGCCAGGCCCTGAAGAAGATCCATTGCTGTTTCCACTTTTCTATTAGTTATTCGGTGTATTAATGATATAAAATAAATGAATGGTTGATTAGATCCCTTATATGGAAAGGATTGTTGCGTCATGCGCAAGAATAAACAGTTTTCCCTGCTGTATGAGATGGCGGTCTTTGCCGAAGTAGTGGAGCGGGGTAGTTTCACAGCCGCCGCTCAGTCACTGGGTAGCTCGACCTCGTCGGTGAGCCGTAGCGTGACAAAGCTGGAAGATGCACTGAATACCCATCTGTTGCAGCGAAGCACCCGCAAGCTGAGTCTGACCAGCAGTGGGGAAGAGGTGTATACCCGTTGCCGGCAGATGGTGGAAACCTCCGATCTGGTACTGGAGACCTGCGATAGCCTGAATCAGGATATCTCCGGGGATATCTGTGTCAGTGTGCCCAAAGCGCTGGGTAGTACGGTATTGCATCCGTTGATGCCGGATTTTCTGGCGCAATATCCGCTGGTCAATATACAGATGATTCTGGATGACCGGGCGTTGGATCTGATTGATAACCGGATCGATCTGGCGTTGCGGATTACCGATCAGCCACCGCAGGGAATGCTGGGTAAAGAACTATTCAGGCTGGATCATATGCTCTGTGTGTCGCCCGAGTATATTGAACAGCATGGTATGCCTGAACATCCGGCAGAGCTTCGTCAGCACAGCTGTATCTATCTGGGTAATAATCCGGCAGACAGCCGCTGGCGACTCAAAAAAGATAGCGAGGTGGTGGATATCGACGTGACTGGCCGTTATGCCGCGAACCACACCAGAGTGCGTCTGGATGCGGTACGTCGAGGGCTGGGGATCGCGACGCTGCCGACTTTTACTGCTGCGCCGGACCTGAGGTCCGGGCGGCTGATTCGTCTGTTCGAAAACTGGCAGTTCATTACCAACTATCAGGGCGCAGTGTGGGTTTTGTATACCGCGACCCGCCATCTGCCGCAGCGTCAGCGGGTGTTTGTGGAATACCTGAGAGAGCATCTCTCAGGTATCGATTTCTTTGAGGATCAGTTGCCTATTTGCTCTTCGCTAGAATAACCGCGGCGACCACCACCATCAGTCCGCCGCACAGCATTGATGTACTGATACTTTCGCCGATCAGGATAACGGCAATCGCAACTGCGGTGACCGGTTCCAGTGTCGACAGGGTGGACGCATTGGACGCACCGATATGCGGTGAGCCAGCGATGAATGTCGCAATCGGCAGTATGGTGGCGAACAGCGCCAGTCCGACTGTCGCGGTCCAGCCGGTACCGGTCTGGGGTAACTGGGCATCGTTGATAATGGCGGAAATGGTAAAGGTGGTCAGGCAGCCAATCAGCACAATGCAGGCAGATTGCACCGGGTAGCCGGGGCTCGCTTTATGAGAACCATAAAGGATCGCTGAGCCGTAGCTGATTGCTGCAAACAGTGCCCAGAAGATACCGGTCATATCACCACGCAGATCCAGTCCGGTTGCCACAATCACGCCACCAATGGCCAGAATGACGCTGATCAGGCGGCCAATGGTCGCCTGCTCTTTCAGAACGGTAATGGAAAACAGCACCACAAACGCCGGGAAGGAGAACATCAGAATCACCGCCAGGCTGACCGATGTTGTATGGCTGGCACTGTAGTAACCCAGCGCGGCACCGCTGTAGCCAAAGCCCACCAACAGGTACTGGATACAGTGTTTCAGTGGTGGAATAGTCATGCGCCGGAACGCCAGCCAGCCCAGCATAATCGCGACAGCAAAGCCAAAACGCATCAGCAGCAGACCCACCGGGTTGGCGCCGTCATCATAGGCGAAATGGGTAAACAGCGGCTGCAGGCCATAACTGATCGCTGAGATCAGCACCAGAAGATAGCCTTTGAGATAATCGTTGTTGTTATTCTGAGTCAGAACTGCGGCGGTCATTGTTGAACTCCGTTGAACCACAGGAAAACGCGGACAATAGCAATCTGCACGATATCCGGGCAATCACTGAATAGTGTGGTGTCGCATTCAGGCTATTGTCAGAATGCGACATAACCTGAAAGCAGGAACGAAAAAGCCCGCAGGGGGAGGCTCTGCGGGCTTTGGAAACTGAGCTGCTGTTTAGTCGCTCAGCTTGTTCTTCATCGTTTCGCAGTACCAGTCGACAAACTGGCAGACGCCGTTTTCAGCGATATCAGAGAATGGGCCAGGAATGTAAGACGGAGAGCTTACGCCGCGGAAGGTCTCTTCAACCAGTTCACGGTCCTGATCGTTGGTCGCCAGCCAGACTTTGGTCAGCTTATCCAGATCGTAATCAACACCTTCCTGAGCATCTTTCGGCACGATCCACTTGGTAGTTACCAGAGTTTCACCGGAGCTCAGTGGCAGAATGCGGAAGCTCAGCGCATGATCACCCAGGAAGTGGTTCCAGGTGGATGGGTAGTTGAAGTACAGCAGGGCGCCGATATCTTCAACGCCGGATTCATCCAGACGACCATTAACTGCCGGAGTACCGTCCATTGTGTAGCTCACTGCTTTTGCAGACAGTGGGATACGGGTCATACGGTACTGACCGTTGGCATCCATCACCAGACGGCTTGGCAGGCCGGCTGCTTCGCATTTGTCCCAGTGTGCAACCAGCTCAGGATCGTCATCACCGCCTACGCCGGCAACCGACAGGTTCTCAACGAAGGAGTTCAGCAGTTCAGGGTGGCTACCGTCACAG
This sequence comes from Amphritea sp., assembly GCA_025800245.1. GTDB lineage: Bacteria > Pseudomonadota > Gammaproteobacteria > Pseudomonadales > Balneatricaceae > Amphritea. The sequence continues at coordinate 3,679 of JAOXSA010000035.1, forward strand.
TGATAACACTCACGGTTGTTCTCGAATACCAGTTTCCAGTTGCCTTTCTCAACGATGTTGGACTCGTAAGCAACCTTACAGTTATCCAGATTATGAGGAGTGATAAACGGTGACACGTCTTTACGGAACGCTTCGAAATCCGGCGCTTGTTCAGCCACGCAGATGTAGATGTAGCTGTTAACCACTTCACAGTGAACCGGCATCAGGCCATGATCATCGTTGTTGAATTTCTCGCCCATGTTGCCGGCGAACAGCAGTTTACCGTCCAGTCCGAAAGTCCATTTATGGTATGGGCATACCAGCTTAGCAACTTTACCTTTACTCTCGGCGCAAACCCGGGAGCCACGGTGACGACAGGCGTTATGGAAGGCGCGGACTTCACCGTTGTCATCACGAACGATTACAACCGGATAGTCACCTACCTGAATGGTCATATAGGCGCCGGATTTTTCAATCTCAAAGGTATGACCGGCAAAAATCCACTGGGAGTGCCAGATCTGTTCCAGATCCTGGCGGTATACTTCCTCGTCGCGGTACAGTTCACGGCTCAGGGCGTGGCGGGGCTTGCGCTGGTTGATCAGCTCAAGGGTTTTGATTTTGCTTGTCATAGTGCTAACTCCACAAAGGATAACCGGTTAGCATAGGAGTGGTTATCCATAAGTTTTTGTTTTTATGGTGCTCTATCCTGTTGTGAAGCAGCTTCTGCAATCTGTGAGTTCAGGATAGAGTCCGGGCTCTTTTATCGTTCTGGAATTGCTGCCCGGGTATACGTTGGCTAGCTGTCTAAGTGCCTTTCAGTATTAGACTTTTCAGGCGTATACTGTAATGAAATAGCGCCGGATGGCTGATATAACATGGCAGTTCCAGAAGGGAGCCAGTCTATATTTAGGGCCGAAAACCGGTAAAGCGACATTTTATTCAGAGAATTAAATACCTGAAGTTATGGTTAAACATGTAGAGCCGGATCAGATTCTGGTGAAGATGCCGTCATTGAGAGCGGTGAAGTCGTTTGTAGCGGCGGCAAAGTATCAGAATTTTACCCGTGCGGCGGAAGCGTTGTGCGTGACTCAGGCGGCGATCAGCCGTCAGATTCGTGAGCTGGAGGCCGCCCTCGGTGTTGAGCTCTTTAAGCGTGCAGGGCGGGCGGTTGAACTGACAGAAGCCGGTGTGATTTTTTACGACGCGGCGTATCTCTCGTTTGTGAATATTGCTCAGGCGGCCCAGCGTATTGAAAACAGCGGTAACCGGAAGCAGGCTCTGACCATCTGCTGTTCACCGGCATTTTCGGCGTTCTGGTTATCCAGCCACCTGCCAGAGTTCTTCGCTGCGCATCCGGATATTGATGTAAATATCGTCACTACCAATAACTTTCTGCAGATGGAACCCGGTGTACATCCGGACGCCTTTATCTATAAAACCAGTGACCCCCGCGAAGGCTATCACTCCATCCCGCTGTTTTATGATCTGCTGTATCCGGTCTGTTCACCCCGTTATCTGAAAGAGCACCCGGAGATTGAAACCCTGGAAGGTCTGGCGGACTCAACGCTGCTGAATCTCAGCCCTTACGGCCGTTCGCAGATTGCCGAGCACGTTGACTGGAAAGTCTGGTTCGCGTTCCATGATATGGATATCGATATAGGTCCTGATTCTGAACGTCACGTATTCCATGCCAATGATTTCAACATGCTGGTACAGATGGCGCTGAATCATCAGGGTGTCTGTCTGGGTTGGCAGCAGTTGGTGGCGCCGATGGTAGAGCAGGGCTGGCTGGTGCGCGTTGCAGATCACGAGGCGGTGTTCCGGGAAAAACTGCACTATTTCAGTTATGCGGAAAACCGTGAAAACAGCGAAGCGTTTAATCTGTTTAAGGACTGGTTCCTTAGCTGTATCGAGAAAGAGAAGACCTGGGTTGGCGGTGAGAACCCGTAACTGAACCCGTGAATGATCTGAAAGCCCACAAATTGTGGGCTTTTTTGTGTCTGAAACCTGTCTGAAATATTCAATAACCTGCCGTTATGCTTTCTGCGAAAAAAAGGTTGATTGTGACGGTAGCCTCCCCGTCGTTACCATTTTGTTCATTGTGAATAGCAGTGTCTGGCTGCGATTTCCTTCAGTTGGTTCTGCAAAAGAGCCTTACAACAACAATGATAACGAAGGTGAGCTAAATGCACTTCGAAGGGATTTACACTCCTGTAATCACGCCTTTTGCGGAAGATTACTCCATCGATTACGATGCTTACGCAACCCATGTACAGTTCTTGTCTGATGCGGGTGTTCACGGTCTGATGATCGGCGGTACTACCGGTGAGTACTACGTTGAAAGCCACGAAGAACGGGTGAAGCTGCTGCAGATCGCCAAGCAGATCGTCGGCGACAAGCAACAGATTATTTTTGGTACTGGTTCCGTGAATCCGGATGCTTCTATCAAGCTGGCAGAAGATGCTGCGAAGAATGAAGCGGATGTGATTCTGGTTGCAACGCCTCCTTATTCCCTGCCAACTCAGCGTGAGCTGGCGCTGCATGCACTGGCGGTTGATCGCGCTGCGAACCTGCCTGCAATGCTGTACAACTACCCTGATCGTATGGGTGTGAACATGGAAGAGGAATTCCTGGACCGTGTTGGCCGCTCTTCTAACTTCTGCGGTATCAAAGAAAGCTCCGGCGATATCAACCGTCTGCACATGCTGGCCCGTGACTATCCGCACATTCAGGTGTCCTGTGGTATGGATGACCAGGCGCTGGAATTCTTTGCCTGGGGCGCTAAGAGCTGGGTATGTGCCGGTTCTAACTTCCTGCCAGAAGAGCACATCGCACTGTATCAGGCTTGTGTTGTTGAAAACGACTTCAACAAAGGCCGTCGTATTATGTCTGCGATGATGCCGCTGATGCGTGTACTGGAGCAGGGCGGTAAGTTCATTCAGTGCGTTAAGTACGGCGTAACTCTGGATGGTCGCGAGTCCGGTGTAATGCGTAAGCCACTGCGTGGTCTGAACAAAGATGATAAGCGCGCGATGGCTCAGGTCGTGAAAACCCTGAAGACCACCGTTGCCAGCATTGTTGCTGAAGATAATAAGAAGGAGAAGTAAGCGATGTCTGATATGTTGACTCTGGAAGAATACCAAGCGATTGCTGCGGAACTGAACCCGCCAGCGATGAGTTTTGTTGATGGTTCTTTCCGTCCTTCTGTTAGCGGTAACACCTTCGAAACCATCAACCCTGCAACCGGTGAAGTGATCACCAATGTTGCAGCGTGCAACGCGGAAGATGTGGACTTTGCTGTTCACAAAGCTCGCGAGGCCTTTGAAGACGGTCGCTGGAGCAAACTGCATCCGGGCGAGCGTAAAGAAGTACTGATCAAGCTGTGCAAGCTGGTTAAGCGTAACAGCCGTGAACTGGCAGTACTGGAAAGCCTGGACTCCGGTAAGCCGATTGCTGACTGTGAAAACATTGATATCCCGGAATTCATTCACACCCTGACCTGGCACGCAGAAGCGGTTGATAAGATCTACGATCAGACTGCGCCTGTAGGTAACGACGCTATCTCTATGATCGTGCGTGAGCCAATCGGTGTTGTGGGTGCGGTACTGCCGTGGAACTTCCCACTGCTGATGCTGGCATGGAAGATCGCTCCGGCACTGGCTGCAGGTTGTTCAATGGTTGTTAAGCCAGCTGAGCAAACCTCTCTGACAGCTCTGCGTATCGCTGAACTGGCGATGGAAGCAGGCCTGCCACGTGGCATCCTGAACATCGTTACCGGTGGCGGTGCTGAAGTCGGTGAGCCTCTGGGTATGCACATGGATGTCGACATGGTGACCTTCACCGGTTCTACCGTAACGGGTCGTCGTTTCCTGCGTTATGCAGCGGACTCTAACCTGAAGAAAGTGGTACTGGAGCTGGGTGGTAAGAATCCATGCATCGTACTGGATGACGCAGAAGATCTGGACAAAGTGGCTGAGCAGGTTGTAGCTGCGGCATTCTGGAACATGGGTGAGAACTGCTCTGCAGGTTCCCGCCTGATCGTTCAGGAAGGCGTTAAAGAAGCTCTGCTGGAACGCATCAAAGCACACTCCCGTGACTGGAAAACCGGTAACCCACTGGACCCGAATAACCAACTGGGTGCACTGATCGACAAAGGTCACTTCAGCAAAGTATCCAGCTATCTGGATCTGGGTAAGAAGGCCGGTCACGACCTGGTTCTGGGTGGCGAGACTGAGGACGGTGTTTACGTCCAGCCAACAATCTTTGACGGTGTCAGCAACTCTGATCAGCTGGCTCAGGAAGAGATCTTCGGCCCGGTTCTGTCTGTGATCACTGTATCCAGCTACGACGAAGCGATCCAGGTTGCTAACGATACTGAATACGGTCTGGCTGCTTCTGTGTTTACTGCCAACGCTAAGAAAGCGATCCGTGCGGCTCAGGCTGTACGTGCTGGTACTGTGACCGTTAACTGCTTCGGTGAAGGTGATATCACT
>JAOXSA010000043.1 GCA_025800245.1 Amphritea sp.
ATTCGCTGGTCGCCAGCTTAAATCCCAGAAATACCAGTACCGAACCGGCCAGTCCGTTAAACACCTGACTGAAACGTGGGCGCTGTAACAGATGCCGGGCTTTGTTAACACCTGCCGCCAGCAATGACTGCCAGATCATCGCGATCAGAAAATGCAGCCCGGCCAGAAATAACGACTGCATCAGAGCAGAGCCTTCAGGGTTAATAAACTGCGGCAGAAACGCCATATAGAACAACGCGGTCTTGGGATTCAGTGCATTAGACAGAAAGCCTTCGCGCAGTGAACGCCGGGCACTGAAAGTCTGAACCGCAGTATCCGGCACACTGAATGCTCCCTGCCCTTTCAGTAACGCCAGCAGGCTGGCACCGCCGAGCCAGATCAGATACGCGGCCCCGGCAAGTTTCAGCAGCGTGAAGGCATATGCTGACTGCAGCAGAATCACCGAAATACCCAAAGCCGAAACGGTAGCATGCAGGAACAGACCGGAGCAGATGCCGATACTGGTGACAAAACCATCCTGCCAGCCACCACGGGCGCTGTTACGGATGGTGATCATAGTATCGGCACCCGGCGTCATGGTCAGCAGGGTGATCGCCGCCAGGTAAGTTAACAGCAGTTGTATTTCCATTGGTTCAATTCTCAGATTCGATTGTTGTCAGCGCTCAGTCAGCACCAATAAAGCCACCGGACTGATGTGCCCAGAGCTGGGCATAGATGCCACCATTGTTGACCAGTTCCTGATGGCTGCCCTGTTCAACGATAGCACCGTCATCCAGCACAATCAGACGATCCATCTCGGCAATGGTGGAAAGCCGGTGGGCGATTGCGATAACGGTCTTACCTTCCATCATACTGGAGAGACCGCGCTGAATATCCGCTTCCACTTCAGAATCCAGTGCCGAAGTTGCCTCATCCAGTATCAGAATCGGTGCATCTTTCAGGATTACCCGGGCAATGGCAATACGCTGACGCTGCCCGCCGGAAAGCTTAACTCCCCGTTCACCTACCTGAGCGTCATAGCCGATTCGCCCCTGAGGATCACTCAGCTCCTGAATGAAGTCATGAGCTTCAGCCCGATTGGCCGCCGCAATCATATCTTCTTCAGAAGCATTGGGATGTCCATAGAGGATATTATCCCGCACGCTACGATGAAGCAGCGAGGTATCCTGAGTCACCATACCGATCTGGGCACGCAAACTTTCCTGCTGAATCTCACTGATATTCTGACCATCAATCAGGATTTCACCATCGGCCAGATCGTGAAAGCGAAGTAACAGATTCACCAGTGTGGATTTACCAGCCCCGGACCGACCGACAACACCAACCTTCTCTCCCGGTCTGATGTTGAGATTGAGATGATCAATCACCCCTTCTGTTTTGCCGTAGTGAAAAGCAACATCGCGGAACTCAATACCGCCCCGTTCAACGTTAAGCGGCTCAGCCCCGGGTTTATCGGTCACAGACAGCGGTTGTGACAGGGTTGTCATACCGTCATTCACGGTGCCGATATTTTCAAACAGCGTGCTGACTTCCCACATGATCCACTGGGACATACCGTTCAGACGCAACGCCAGACTGATTGCAATCGCGATCGCACCAACGGTTACCAGACTGTCGCTCCAGAGCCAGATCGAGATGCCGGCCACAATGAACACCAGCAGATAGTTGAGGCACTGCACCAGCACATTCAGACCAGTAGCCAGACGCATCTGTCGGTATACGGTTTGCAGGAAGCCATCCATACTTTCGCGGGCGTAGTCGGATTCCCGCTGACTGTGGGAGAACAGTTTCACAGTCGAAATATTGGTATAACTGTCAACGATCCGGCCGGTCATTTCAGAGCGGGCATCGGCCTGCTCTGCGGACACCTGTTTCAGCCGGGGGACAAAGAACCACATCAGCGCGGTATAGCCCACAAGCCAGCCCAATAACGGCAACATCAGTCGGATATCCGCCTGCGCCACTAATACCAGCATGGCGATAAAATACACCGCGATATAAACCAGTACATCCAGCAGCTTCATCACCGCTTCACGAATGGCCAGTGAGGTCTGCATCACCTTAGTGGCGATACGACCGGCAAAGTCACTCTGATAAAACGACAAACTCTGACGCAGCAGATAACGGTGAGCCAGCCAGCGGATCGCCATCGGAAAGTTACCCAACAGCACCTGATGCACGACCACAGAATGGACCACCACCAGTACCGGCAGAATGACCAGTAACAGAATCCCGACCCCGATCAGGGTATCGCTCTCCTCCTGCCACAGGGTTTCAGGGTCTTTGGTGCTCAGCCAGTCGACTAACTGGCCCAGAAAGCCAAACAGAGAAACCTCAAGAATCGCCAGTGAAGCCGAAATCACGGTCATCAGCGCCAGCGCCCCTTCCATGCCCTGCATATAGTGGCGACAGAATGCGTACAGCCCTTGGGGTGGCTGCTCGGGTTGTTGCGGCGGATAGGGCCGGGTCAGCTGCTCAAAATAGCGGAACATCGGGGTTAACCTTAAGGTCACTGATCAGATGCGATCATCGGATATCGAAAGCGCGATAATAACGGAAAGCGCTGACCGGCCACAGGATTTTCTTCCCCATACAAATAAAAAACTACACAGCGGGGCTTCCGGCCTGCTCTGAGTCCTTTCCACGTATATAGATATACAGTGCCAGTAATAACAGTATCAATGCATCTGCAGCAATAATCACAAACAGCAATTCAAGACTTCCCGTTGCTTCCTGAATCAGCCCGGCGACAAAATTCATCAGCGCACCACCGACCCCGAATGTCACCATACCGATACTGTTTATCTGCATGGTCTCGGTACTGCTGTAATACTGTCCCAGCCAGGCTGCGATAACGCCCCACATAGGAAAGTACATCATGCCGTAGCCAAACCCGGCCAGAAAAACAAACATGCCCGGATCATACGCAAATCCGACCATTCCGGAGACAAACAAGAAGAACATGACGATCAGGGCAACGGCGTGCCCCCTGGCATCCGCCAGCTTGCCTGAAATAGCCCCAGCAGCCATACCACTGAGGCCTGCCACAGTCCAGGCGATACCATTAAGTTCTGAAGCGTACGATAACTCGGCCAGATAACTGCTCAGCCAGGTTGAAAACGGCATTGTCGCAGCACCGACAAGAAAACAGATCAGACAGGCCATTTTTGCCGGATGCTCTGTGACAATAACTCTGATCAGGCGGCCAGTGGAGAGAGATGCAACCGGTTCTGGATCATCAATACAGGCTTGCCGTACCAGGGTTCTCATCAGTTTTATAGTCAGCATCAGAATAATCAGCCCGGCAACTCCGGCAAGTACCCAGGCACTGCGCCAGCCCAATAACGGCACGACAAACAGAATCAACAAACCGTTCAGCGAGTACCCCCAGGCGGTGCCGCTGGATGCAACCGACAATGAAGTAGCCCGCCCGGACGGTTTACCAAACCGGGTTATCAGCTCAATAATCGAACCCCAGCTGACTGACGCGCAGGCAGCCATGCAGGTCAGCACGATCATGATAATCGTCGGATCGCTGAGCACAGACATAAGCAGTAACAGTGAACTGGATATCGTCAGCATCGTTATAGCGATATATCTGCTATCAAACCGATGACCAATAGTACTCAGCAGAATTGCCCCTCCCAGATATGCCAAC
>JAOXSA010000078.1 GCA_025800245.1 Amphritea sp.
CCCAAACCTAGAAATTTCTGACGCAGCTCGTCAGCAGGGAAAATAACTCGAACGGATTTACCTGGTACCCAGCTGGATTGGCGCGAATCATCCCTTGAAATTTCTCTTCGTTTTAGCCGTTGCACACGAACAGCTTTCATCATGTCACTAATTTGGGGTTCCAAAAGGGATTTCGACCCTTCCAACAACCCCTGCTTAATCTCCTCATCAGATAATTCCAACGGGACCTGGGAAATCACTGCCGATGGGCCACTCATCACCTCGCGGTGCTCAAGGATCCAAAACCCATATTCCTGGAAGTCGACCCGGTTCTGGTCGGCCGACACCAATTTATCCCGAGCCCAGGCAGCGACCAGCATCTGCCATTCGCCCCGGGCAGTACGATGAAGGCGGAGGAGGGGGGGATCCCCTCCCGTCGGAATAGCGCCGAACTTTTCTCGGAGTTTGGCTCCAAATCGCCACGCTGGAATCTCCTGTTTGCGGATCTCATCATTCTCCGGTTTCAGGAAAAACGTCCTGGACGTGCTCCACACAGGCGTTCTACGCACAGGAGGGGCTGCCATTGGGATACCACGTCGTGCCGCCTCGGCATACGACGGCATCTTTTTCTGTTCCTTTTTTGTCTGCTGAACGGTATTCTTCATGTCCTTGACGGCCTGAGTAACTTGCCCCACCTCCAACCCTGTCCGCAATCTGCGCAACGTCGCTGACGCTTCAGCAATCTCATCCTGCAATCCAACAATCGCCAGATCCCGCGAACGGCTCTTGCTGGTCGTTATACGATGCACTTGGTCGAGGAGCTTCTGAACTGCCCCTAAGTCCTCAGCCAAGGACTTGAAGCAGTTGAACGTTGTCGTCTTCTCAGCAC
>JAOXSA010000088.1 GCA_025800245.1 Amphritea sp.
GTCTGGACTGATCTGCAGCCGCTACTGGATCATCTTGAAAAGTCGGCTGGGTCCGCCGGGGCGTAATCGGTTGTCAGATTCTCTCTCTGTCAGGCCGCTGAGTCTGGCTGACCTCAATGAACTGAAAGTTATTCAGGCTGACTGCTTTGACAGTCACTGGTCTGAAGCGCAGCTTTGCGCGTACCTGAGTAATGAGCGTGCGCTGTTTGCAGGCCTTTTTCAGCAAGGTATTCTGGTTGGTTATGCGCTGTTTACCACAGTACTGGACGAGGCTGAGTTGCAGCAGATTGCTGTTGCCCGGACATGTCAGGGGCAGGGGCTGGCTAAAGGTCTGCTGCTTAACTGTCACCGTCAGTTGCTTAATAATGGCGTAGTCCGGGTGTTGCTTGAGGTCAGGGCTTCTAACAGTGCAGCAATAGAGTTGTATCATCGGGCCGGCTATCAGCAGGACGGTGTACGCAAGGGTTACTATCCGCTGCCAGACGGTCGGGAAGATGCTGTTTTAATGAGCTGTGACATATCGGCACCCGATGCCGCTGACTAAACTGCCATCAATATGATGATGGATCGATAGATGAATCTGACTTCTGATCTGATAACTGGTTTCTGGTTCTGGTTTGCCCAGGCAGGGTACTTTAGTGCACTGGCAATTGCTCTCTGGTTTGCTCCCTGGAAAACCCTGTTCAGTAATCGTCAACTACAGCACCTGTTTATGGGGACGACCGTTGCCCTGATGGTGCTCTGGCAGATGCGAGCCGGTATCTCACCGGGGCTTGGCATCCATTTTCTCGGGGTGACGGTACTGACACTGATGTTTGGCTGGGATCTGGCAATTCTGTCTGCCAGTGCAGCTTTACTGGGGACAACACTGATGGGCCAGGAGAGCTGGAACGGTTTTGCGGTAAATGGCCTGTGTACTATCGTGATTCCGGTCATCGCCAGTTATGGCGTCCTGCGACTGGTGGAAGCCAGATTTCCGCCTAACTTCTTTGTCTATCTGTTTCTCTGCGCATTTCTTGGGGCTGGCTTTGCAACGCTGTGCGGCGGCCTGAGTATGGGCTTTCTGCTGTGGATCAGTGATGTCTACACCGGTACTAAAATCCATCATGAATATATACAGTACCTGCCGCTGATTATGTTTCCGGAAGGTTTACTTAACGGCATCATCATGACCGGGATGATGGTGTTTTATCCGGGCTGGATTCGTACTTTTGATGCTAAAAAGTATATCGACGAACAATAAAGTCTGTTTTCCTTGCGGGTCTTGTGATGAGGCATGGCCTCGTATCGATAGCTGGTGAAGGGTTATCGTGGCTGGAACGGTGAGCAGAGCTCACCTTGCTGGTGGCTGGAC
>JAOXSA010000079.1 GCA_025800245.1 Amphritea sp.
GGCGTTTGCAAGTCGACCAGTTGGTTCGACTCGACAATAGGGACATTCGCGGGCACTAATTTCCCGAACTGTTTTAATGCGCAAATTTAATAGGTAGTTTTAATGCCCCTAGAAGACCTTGATGCACTGATCAAAAGCAAACAGAAACCCGGTATCGCGCTGTTACGGACATCACAGCGAACAGATGAAGGCACTCCAGGCTGCTGGTTCGGTGGCGAACCTACTTTGCCAAAAGAAATTGAATGGCCAGTGTTCAATCCGAAAACGATGACCGAAGAAGATGAAGACGATATCGACATCCCGATGCACTTCTTCGCGCAGCTCAATCTGGCCGAGATGCCAACCGTCCCGGGCCTGCCTCAGATGCCGCACACCGGCACTTTGTTTGTATTCTATGACCCTGCTGTGGCGTTTGGTCCTGAAGGTGATGCATACGGAGCGCTCAGCTCCGGTCATGGCGCGCGGCTGATTTATGTTGCGGGCGATGTGTCGGGGGTAGCTCCAAGAACGCCTCCAACGTTTCCGGATATGGAGTGCATTCCTGAAGAGCTCATATCTTACGCCTATCGAGAGACCCAAGCAGAGGCGGATTCGGAGAACGGGTCAAGCCGTGGTGCATTGCCCAAATGGCCGTTCACGTTTCATATCATCGAAACTTGGCCTAGCTTTTCTGACGATCCACGGATTGATGGCTATCCGGGGGATGTCGACACCCAGTTTTATACGCAGCTAGACACGGTGCAAGAAGATCAACTTGAACATCTTGATACCCTGTCGGGCGAAGACCGTTTTTTAGGTTCAGACGAGGCGGTGAACCTTCAGCTGCTATTCGGCGCAACCCAGCTGTCA
>JAOXSA010000106.1 GCA_025800245.1 Amphritea sp.
CCCTTCTGCGCCCGCAACCATTTAAAGCAGTCTTCCTGCAGGAACTTATTGCGGGTCTCTGCAAAACCGTTCAGTGCGAAATTCTTGCGGCCCCAGTTCAGATAGGTGGCTGACATATCGACACTGGTGGTCGAGCGAGCACCGCCTTTAGCGGCATGCAGGGATGCTGTCGCCGTGTAACTGAACAGATTGAGGAAGTCCTTGTTGGCGGCCTGCTGCTGAATCATCAATCGTGCCGGGCGATGATCGAGAAACAGACCTGTATCCAGATAATCATGCAGATTCACCAACAGACGACAGCCACCTTCTGACACCTCCATGAAGTTCTCAGTCTGATCGTGCTTCTCATATTGCTGACTACCCTGCTGACGCTTACGTTGCTTCAGCACCACCTGCTCAGAAGGGATCTCAAGCAGGCCGGGTAGCAACTGCATCACCTCCTGCACCCGGGTGAACGCCTTCACAGAATCGACATTCTTTGGCGGGGCATATTCCTGCACATGCGCCCAGTCTCCGTACAGATCGATCGCCAATGCATACTCAGGCAGATCGGCATCATAAATACGGTAACAACCGATATCCGCCTTGCGCGCCCACTTTGTCAGCTGCTTTAGGTTTTTGCGGATACGGTTAGACACCATGGTCGCCCCTTCCGACAATTCAACCTGCTCTACCGGCTGCTGAACTTTTGCCTCCCGAGCCGCTGCCTGAGAAACCTGCTCGGCAATTTCTTCAGCGCTACGCTCGCGAATATTAAAGATCTGCAACTGGCTTGGAATAGCCCCGTTATATAGCTTGTAGGTTTTATCTGCTGCCAGCTTCATCATCCGGCAAAGTTCCGGATTACCGGTGAAGACCGCCGCCTGCCAGCCAGAAAAGTCGGCTTTCAGACGTTCACCAAGATGCTGGTACAGGAAAAACAGCGCCGGCTCATCACCCAGACGCTCGCCATAAGGCGGGTTGGTCAGCAACAATCCCTGTTCAGCGCTGGAAGGTCGCTGCAGTTTGGAAAGATCACGGCGCTCGAAATGAATCATCTGCTCCACTCCGGCCCGACGAGCATTATCCCGGGCGGTATTAAGCACCTTAGGATCGGCATCAAAGCCTTCCAGGCGTACTCCAGCCGACGCCAGACCGGCATCACGACGCTGCTGCGCTTCGTTAATCAGCTCTTTCCAGATCTGTGGCTGATGCTGAGTCCAGAAACTGAAACCAAAATCACGTCGCAGCAGACCTGGCGCAATATCAGCTGCCATCAGCGCCGCTTCCACCAATACAGTACCGGAACCACACATCGGGTCTACCAGAGCCTGTCCTTCAGCAGCCTTTTCCGGCCAATGACAGCGATGCAGCAGCGCTGCCGCCAGGTTTTCCTTCATCGGCGCCTTACCGGCCTGCAGACGATACCCCCGACGGTGCAGACTGTCTCCGGACAGATCGATAGCCACAGTTGCTTCACCGCGATGCAGATGCACGTTGACTCTGAGATCAGGACGCTGACGATCAACCGAAGGTCGGCGGCCGGTCTGCTCCCGGATCTGGTCAACAATGGCATCCTTCACTTTTTGCGCACCAAAACGACTGTGCTTAATGCCTTTAGAGGAGCCGGTAAAGTCGATAGTCAGCGTACCGCCCGGGCGCATATGACTGAGCCAGTCTATTGTGCGAATGCCTTTATACAGCTGATCTGCATCTTCACCCGGCACGCGTTCAAGCTCCAACAGGATCCGGTTAGCCACGCGGGACCAGAGACAAGCTTTGTATGCAGCTTCAAGTCCGCCACTGAAATAGACACCTGCCAGCGTCTGCTTAGGCTGCTCTACGTCAAGCGCCTGCAGCTCATCAAACAGAACCGGCTCAAGGCCTTTCGGGCAAGTGGCAAAAAATTTCATACTGGACTCTTTACTCTTCTGGTTAAGCGACAGTGTCTGCCTGAGATCAGACAAAGGGACTGTGGGAGACGTCGGCCATTGCAATAGCCCGCTCCACGGTAGGTGCGCGCATGATAACGGGGAAACCGGGATAACACCATCGATTTCCTGCCACAAGAAACCTATCAGAGGAAAATGAAATTTTTTCAAACCTCTGTTTGACCAATATCGCCTTTTGCAACTCATTGAAGGTGAAGATTTTTTGCACCTGCGTTTGTTGCATTTTTATTAAAACGGCCGCTTCAATATGATTTTTTAATTACAAACCGCATTTTTTTTCGGTCATTGTGAAGCTCTGTGTAGATCAACCTCAATCATCACTAAAGGAGTTATAGAAGTCACAGTAAACCGGTTAGCTGAGACGGAATGGGAAGCAGAATGTTACGTCATTGAGGTCCGTCGCTTCAGTTAGCTGCCTGAAATCAAGAACAAAAGAGAGGCTGTCTTATGAAGAGACAAAAACGAGATCGTTCTTCAGTATTGTTTAACCGTGGTTTTAAAGCAGGTCTGGTGGGAAAATCCCGCGATGAATGCCCCGTTCAGGGAGGCGATCTGAGAAGCCACTGGATGAGTGGCTGGCGTGAAGGCCGCGAAGCACACTGGAATGGTCAGTCGGGCGTCTCCGCAATAAACATCAACCCATCTCTCCATTAATTGCAGAATTCCAAAAAGAAAGGCTCCCACGGGAGCCTTTCTTGTTTTTAACGTCTTTTCTGTAATTCAGCGGCGTTCTGTTAACGCTGCAGATTAGCAATCGCCTTCACAGATTCAGTAATCAGCTCCGGCCCCCGATAGATAAAGCCCGAGTAGACCTGTACCAGCGATGCACCCGCTTCAATCTTCTCAGCAGCATCAAAGCCATTGGTAATACCGCCCACACCGATGATTGGCAGCTTACCATCCAGCTCACGAGCCAGAATCCGGATCGCTTTTGTCGATGCATTGCGTACCGGCACACCACTCAGGCCACCAGCCTCCTGACTCACCGGAGAATCCTCAACCCCCTCACGGGACAATGTAGTGTTCGTTGCGATCACGCCATCCATCTCGTAAGCCTTAAGCGAAGAAGCCACCAGCCCGAACTCCTCTTCGGTCATATCCGGTGCAATCTTTACCGCCACCGGGACATACTTGCCATGCAGCTTAGCCAGACGCGCCTGCTCGGTTTTCAATGCATTCAGCAGTTCATTCAGAGAATCGCCGAACTGCAGGGTACGCAGACCCGGAGTATTCGGGGAAGAGACATTAACAGTGATGTATGAAGCCTTGTCATACACCTTACGCATACAGATCAGATAATCATCGGTCGCCTTCTCAACGGCTGTATCAAAGTTCTTACCGATATTAATACCCAGTACACCGTCGTAACGGCTCTTCTCGACATTACGCAGCAGATTATCCACGCCCAGATTATTAAAGCCCATCCGGTTGATAATGGCGTGATGCTCAGGAATACGGAACAGTCGTGGCTTTGGGTTACCTGGCTGCGGTCGCGGCGTCACAGTACCGATCTCGACAAAGCCAAATCCCAGCGAAGCCATACCATCAATTGCGATACCGTTCTTATCCAGACCGGCTGCCAGACCGACCGGGTTCGGGAATTTAATCCCCATTACTTCCACTGGCAAACTGCTCTGACGCGCGCCCATGAATTTATTAAGACCCAGCGTAGACATCACATTCAGACTGTTCAGAGACAGGTCATGAGACAGTTCAGGATCGAGTTTAAAAAGCAGAGAACGGGCAGCTTGATAGAACATAGGATTCCAGTGATTAGCTAATGGGGTTGGCGACAAAGTGCGGGCATTATATGCAATGCGCCGGGCGCTGTAAAAAATTACAGCTTTTCAATAGTTTCAAACTTGCCACTATTGGAAAAAGTGATCAGGAAACTGCCCCTTACACCGGTATGAAGCAGGTAAGGCTGTAACAGTGATGATGGAAAACGAATACGACGGCCGTCCCTGCTGTAGGCAAGCACATCCTTAACAGCCCCCTGATAATGGGCAAGGTACTGCTCAGAAGAAATATTCAGATCAACAATCACCTGCGGCATAGCATTCTTTCACCAACTGACAAACGGCCACACTTTAATCTCAGTTTATACGCAATTCAACTTCACCGGAGTTATATTGCAGTGCTGGAATCAGATCACTCAGCCACCTGATAAACAAAGATTTTTTACTGACACTCAGGTAGCATAGAGCCCTGTTACGAATGATGCTGGCTATCACAAACTATGCGCAACCGCTTCTCACTTCAATTTATCAGACAGGTAAGGAAAATCGCTGGTCTGGCACTGCTGACAGCGATCCCCCTGACCTCACTGCAGGCTCAGATGAACGTTCATCTGGACCGCTACAGTATAGATGAGGGAGAAACGGTACTGCTGACCGTCGAAGTCGACCAGCGGGCGACACAGCGTCCTGACTTCTCACCACTGACCCGGGACTTCCATTTTCTGGGCAGCAAACAGATGACGGTATCCAGTCACGCTAACGGCGCGAATCAATACAGCACCCGCTGGAGAATTCTGCTGCGACCAAGACAGCCTGGAGAACTGCAGATACCGTCACTGCAACTGAACGGCGATACCAGTCAGCCACTGTTGCTAACAGTTAATGGCGACAGTTCAGCCATCGCCGAACTCAGCCGCGATGCCTTTGTTGAAAGCCACGTCGACAGTAATGAGCTCTATGTCGATAGCCAGGTACTCTACAGCCAGCGGCTCTATCATCTGAAGTCCCTGCCGCCAATGGCGACTTTTTCAGAGCCGAGGCCAGCCAAC
This sequence comes from Amphritea sp., assembly GCA_025800245.1. Classification (GTDB taxonomy): domain Bacteria; phylum Pseudomonadota; class Gammaproteobacteria; order Pseudomonadales; family Balneatricaceae; genus Amphritea. Next base: position 4,720 of record JAOXSA010000106.1, read on the forward strand.
ACCCTGATCATCCCTTTGGGCGAACCGCAGACCTATGCCCGTCTGTATCAGGGACAGACTTATCAGGTTATTGAAAAGAACTACGCGTTATTTCCATCCACCCCGGGACGTATCACTCTGGATCCGGCTGTATTCAGCGCCGGCCCCGGCACAGAAGAAATCAGTTCCACACCGCTGACCCTTGATATTCTGCCACGAGCCAATCAGGCGATTAAGGGCTTCTGGCTACCGGCCAGTCACGTAGAACTGAAGGACAATATTGACACCTCCCGACCTCTGAGGCTGGGTGAAAGCCTGACCCGCACCATCACTATCACGGCCGAGGGCATTCCGGCGGACAAACTGCCATCACTGATGCCTCTGAGAAATGAACTGGCGACAATCGAAGTAACCGATGTTCAGCTGGATCAGCAGCTGAGCGGTAAAGGCCTGATAAGCAGCCGTACAGAGGTGATAAGTATCACCCCGACAGAGCGTGGTGAAGCCACTCTGCCAGCGATCACCATTCCCTGGTGGAATGTGAATCGGGATCAGGGAGATAAAGTTCAGTTAGCACCGGTTGTAATCCGGGTGGAACCTGCCAGCCAGACCGCCCAGGCCACAGAACCAGAGGCCGTTATCACAGAGCAGGCGACTATGGCTAAAAGCGAGCCGTCAGTTATGGCTGCAGAAGCCCCTGCTGAAGAGCAGGACGGCAACAGCAGCATAGCGCTGCTGGTCTGGTTACTGGCAGGACTGGCGATCATCTCATCGCTGGGCTGGTTATACAGCTATGCCACCCTGCGCCGTCAACGGGAAGGAGGCGCAGAGGAGTTCTCTGCGGCTGACTCATCATCAGACACTCTGAAGCCGATTATCGAGCCGCTGGTAAGCAGTGAAGATGAGACTCTGACGCAGCTGGCCGACGTCGAAAGAAACAGCTTTGAAGCGGTTCTGCGCGCCTGTAATGATGACCGGCCTCTGGAAGCCCGACTGCAGATGCTCGAGTGGGCCCGCTTATTCTGGCCGCAAACAGAATTCAATCACAGCCTTGATGTCAGCGAAATGCTGAACAGCAAGACTCTGGAACTGTTATTGATTGATATGGAAAATTACATCAGCGGTGCTGAACAGGGCCACTGGTCCGGCGATCTGCTGGCTGAAGCCCTGCAACGAATCCGTACTCGTCAGCTGAGCTAACCTTTTGAGCTGATCTTTCAGCCTCAGGTCAGTCTCCGGGTTCCAGCACCTGACGCAAAGCGACATCCAGTTCAGGAAAAGCGAATTTGTAGCCCGCCTCCTCCAATCGGGACGGATATACTCGCTGCCCCTTAAGAAGCAGTTCGCTGCCCTCACCCAACATCAGATCTAACACAAAAGCCGGTACGCGAAACCAGGCCGGACGGTGCAATGTAGCTGCCAATTGACGGGTAAACTCTGCATTAGTTACCGCTCCCGGCGCGGTCAGATTATAAGCGCCCCTGAACAGCGTGTGGGTGAGCATCATGCACAACACCTCAACTTCATCCTCGATATGAATCCAGGACATCCACTGTTCACCATCACCGACAGGACCGCCAAGACCAAATCGGAACGGTGGCAACATTTTCGCCAGCGCTCCACCACCTTTACCCAGCACAACCCCGGTCCTTACCAGACAGACCCGTACGCCCTCATCCTCAGCATTCTGCGCGGTACGCTCCCAATCCGCACAGAGTTGATGAGTAAAACCATCGGTGACATCACTGTTTTCAGCCAGTGAATGATCTCCCTGCTGTGCGCCATAAAAACCGATAGCAGAACCACTGATCAGAACTTCAGGTTTCTGCTTCATCCGCCGGATCAGGCTGATCAGGGATGAGGTTGTATCGATCCGGCTTGAACGTAGCAGAGACTTTCTGGCATCGCTCCAGCGCTGATCGGCAATCCCCTCGCCAGCCAGATTGATGATGCCCTCAATAGTCTCATCGTTGTCAATCTGCTCCAGCGATGTAATCACCCTGACATCTTCACCGTACAGCTTTCTTGCTTTCTGCTCCGACCGGGTCCAGATGATCGGCTCATGGGTGTATTCAATCAGACGCGGCACCAGCGCCTGCCCGATAAATCCTGTACCGCCGCTTATCAGCACTTTCATTGTCTGCTCCATTGCATTCAGCTTCCTCAGCCCCTATAAACATAGTCCAGAACAACTTTTGAGAGAATCCTTGATGTTTACCGGTATTGTTCAGGGCACCGCTACTGTAATTACGACACAACTTAAAGATCAGTTCATGCAACTGACTCTGGCATTGCCGGAGCACTGTTGCGACAACCTCCAGACCGGCGCCAGCATCGCCGTTAATGGCACCTGCCTGACCATCACAGGTTTTACCGGTAACCATGTCCGATTCGACCTGATTATGGAAACCCTGCGGGTGACTAATCTGGGCGAATTAAAACCGGGGGACAGCGTCAACTTTGAACGAGCCGCCCGGATCGGTGACGAAATCGGCGGCCATCTGCTGTCCGGTCACGTCCACACTCAGGCCACCATCTGCCAGATCGAAGCCCCGGAAGATAACCGTATTATCTGGTTTGAAGCAGATTCAGATCTGATGAAGTACATTCTGCCAAAAGGCTTTGTTGCTCTGAATGGCTGCAGTCTTACGATTGGCGAAGTGGAAGATAATCGTTTCAATGTCTATCTGATTCCCGAGACTCTCAGTGTAACAATCTTTGGTCAGTCTGAAGTAGGCGATCGAATTAATCTGGAAGTTGACAGCCACACCCAGGCTGTCGTCGACACTGTCGAACGCTATATGAGCCAGCAACAGCGCTGACTCTGTTATCAGCGCCCTATTCCCCTCTGGCATGAGCGGATGCCAAATGATCATTTGCACCTGTCACAGTGCTCACCTAGCGTAGGGTTATAGCAATAACCGACGCTGTATGCGTGCTCTGTGACAGGCTTCACCCGATGACCATCGAACATCTCGCCAGAACCCTGGCTAACGAACCCGATTCTCCTGCCCGGCTTACCGACCTTAAAGGCGGCTACTGGAACCGGGTGTACCGCTACCAGTCCGACAAAGACTGGGTGATCAAAGAATTCAATACCGCCTGATACTGGGGTGTTTGACGGCCTGGATATGAAACCTGAACTGGCCGTCGAGGGTGAATATGATGCTCTGCTCCGTGGTTGGAACTGGCTGCAATCACAGCTACAGCAGAACGATATCAGAATTACCTCTGCAGACTGACACAGACAACATTCATAGTCTGTTCAAACCCGCGTAATAATGCTGGAATACGCTAACCTGAAAATGCTGACAAGGAACAGAGTATGAAGCTGGCCATCATCACCGGAGGCTCCCGTGGCCTGGGACAGGCCCTGACTGAACATTTCACGGAACAGGCAGACTGGCAGGTAGTCGAGCTATCCCGTAGCGGAAGTCACGAGCATCACCTGCACTGTGATCTGAGCGATCCGGCCATGATTCAGACACTCGTTGAAGAGCAGTTTTCCGCTCTGGCAGCTCAGTCCTGGGACGAGGTACTGCTTATAAGCAATGCCGCCATGCTCCTACCGATCAGTCGGGTAGAACAACTGACAGCAGAACAGATTCACGATCACATCGTTACCAACCAGATCTCCGTTTTCACCCTAATCAGCGGTTTCATGAAAGCATTCAGAGACAATCCGATCCCGAAAACCATCATCAATGTCTCCTCTGGCGCCGCCGGTAAAGGCTATGCAGGCTGGTCTCTGTACTGCGCTTCAAAAGCGGCTTGCGAAAACTTTATTGCAGCCCTTATCGCCGGTGAAACAGAACAGAGCTGGCCATTTACGGCGGTGAATTATGACCCCGGCGTAATGGATACCCGAATGCAGGCTGACATTCGCGCCTCCAGCAAAACGCAATTCCCGGATCTGGAACGCTTCCAGGCCTTCAAACAGGATGACGTACTACGCGCACCAGAAGTCGTTGCCCGGGATCTGGTCAACAAAATCACACTGGGCCTGAAGAGCGGCAACCGCTATTCTGTTAGTTGAACCCCACGGGAGATTGTTATGCAGCAGATACTGGTTTACTCCGACAGCCTCAGCTGGGGCATTATTCCAGCCACCCGTAAACGCCTGGCGTTTGACCAGCGCTGGCCCGGTGTCATGGAGAATCAGCTGACCGACTCCGGCCATCAGATCCGGGTTATCGAAAATTGCCTGAATGGCCGTCGCACGGTGTGGGACGATCCCTTTAAAGATGGTCGCAATGGCCACGAAGGCCTGTCTCAGGTTATCGAGATGAACTCCCCGCTCAGCCTGGTAATCCTGATGCTCGGTACAAATGACTTTCAGTGTACCCATCAGAATAACGCCTGGCTCTCAGCCCAGGGCACCGCACGACTGATCCAGACTATCCGCCAGGCCCCCATCGAACCGGGCATGCCGATACCCTCTGTTCTGGTCGTTGCACCACCCGCGATCATTGAACCCAAAGGTGCTATTGCGCATAAATTTGCCGGTGCAGAGAAGCAATCTGGCGAGCTGGTTGCTGCGTTACAACAGATATGTGAGGAGCATAAAGCCCGTTTTTTCGATGCCAACACGGTCACCGATGCCAGCAAAGTTGATGGCATTCACCTTGATGCCCCGCAGCATCTGAAGCTGGGTCAGGCCATTGCGGAACTGGTCGAGCAGAAGTACCTGTAACCAACCGATATGATAACTACGATTCTTTTCGATCTGGGCCAGGTGCTGATCAGACTGGGCGATGAAGGCCCGGTAGCAGCCGCATGGCTCAGCGACGACACGCCCTTTTCACTCAAAGAGTGGTTCCACTCACCCACTGGCCTGGCTTTTGAAAGGGGTGAACTGGCTCCGCAGCAGTTTGCTGAAGCGCTGATCCATGATCTTGCTCTGAATACCACACCGGAGCAGTTACTGGCACATTTCAGAGGCTGGCCGCAGGGCTGGTTCGAAGGTACCACCGATATTCTGACCGCACTGTCCGATCGTTATGAGCTTGCGGTACTCAGCAATACCAATGAACTACACTATCCACGCCTGATCGAAGAATTTGCCCTGGATCGGTATATTGCGGAGCAGAATATTTTTGCGTCACACCTGATAGGTAAAGCTAAACCTGATCCTGCTTGTTTCAACTATGTTCTGGCTCAACTGGATTGCCCGGCAGAGAGTGTACTGTTTCTTGATGACAGTCCCGCCAATATCATCAGCGCCCGTTCTGCTGGCATGCATGCAGAACAGGTTACCGGACCGGAACTGAATCAGGTACTAACGCGCACCGGCATTCTCTGATCCCACCCGCCACATAGAATCTTTCGGCACTTATCACCACTTAATAGCAATTTTGTTTTAATAAAGCCTTCTTTAAGAAACAATATTGCACAGAATTCTAATACCCCTCCCAGTTTATTGACTCAGATCAGCAGCCATATTAGCTGATCCGCATAGAATCTTAATCTAAATATGATTCATTATTTTAACAAAAGTATAAAAAAGATTATCAGATTAAGATAAGAGCACCGAGAGGATTTCACCGTGAATTCAGTACAGACAACCCCGCAGGCACAGCGACAGTTTATCTCCGGCAATGAAGCCGTTGCCCAGGCAGCAAGAGATGCGGACTGCAAAGTTGCCGCAGCCTACCCCGGCACCCCGTCGACAGAAATCCTCGAGTACATTGCCCAATATCCTGAGCTCTACACCGAATGGTCGATTAATGAGAAAGTCTCACTGGAAGTGGCCATCGGAGCATCACTGGCAGGCAGCCGGGCACTCTGCGCCATGAAACATGTGGGCGTTAACGTCGCCTCAGATGCATTGATGACCCAGACCCTGATCGGTGCCATTGGGGGCCTTGTACTGGTGGTTGCAGACGATGTAGGCCTGTCCTCATCACAGAACGAGCAGGACTCTCGTTATTGGGGGCGCTTTGCACATATCCCGGTACTTGAACCCAGCGATGCTCAGGAAGCCTATCAGATGACTCGGATCGCCTTCGAGCTTTCAGAACAGTATGAAGTACCTGTCATGGTAAGGCTGACAACGCGAATCTGCCATGTAAAAGGTGTCGTCGTTGCAGACGATCCAATCAAAGCTGACAGCAAGGGTTTCAGCAAAGACCCGAGCCGTTTTGTCATGGTGCCAGGCAATGCCCGGAACCGTATCCCACTGATGATGGCCCGCGACAAAGTTCTGGCAGCAGCAACAGAAGTACATCCGCTCAATCGAGTTGAGTCCGGTTCTGACGACAGTATTGGCTTTATTACCTCAGGAGCCGCTTACTATCATGTCAAAGAGGCCTATCCGGATGCGCCAGTGTTGAAACTGGGTTTCAGCCACCCGGTACCGGTTGAAATGATTCGTCAGTTTGCCTCATCGGTCGATAAACTGGTGGTTGCTGAAGAAGTTGAACCCCTGCTTGAAACTGAACTAAAAGCCGCAGGAATTGAGCTGTACGGCAAGGATGTTCTGCCAAAAATTGGCGAACTCGCGCCACAGGTACTGGCTCCCTGCATTGAGAAACTGCGCGGCAATGATCCCACAGAGAAAGTTATCCCAACTACCGAGGTGTTCCCAAGACCGCCAACCATGTGCGTCGCCTGCCCGCACCTGGGTATCTATTACTGTCTTTCGCATATCAAAAATACAATTATCTCTGGTGATATCGGCTGCTACACCCTGGGTGCAGGTCATCCCTGGAACGCACTGGATACCACTATCAGTATGGGTGCATCCCTGAGCGTGGCACAGGGCCTTGATAAAGGCCGGGCTGAACAGGATCAGAATAAAAATGTGCTGGCTGTAATTGGTGATTCAACCTTCCTGCATATGGGTATGCAGGGCCTTCTGGACATTACCTATAACAAAGGCAACGTCACTATTCTGCTACTGGATAACCGCGCTGTAGGGATGACCGGTGGCCAGGATGCTCCATCCTCCGGCCTCGACATCCACGGCGAACAGACCATGCAGATAGACTTCCGCAAACTCTGTGAAGCGCTGGGGGTTAAATCAGAACGCATTCATGAGGTTAACCCTTATGAATTACCCAGGCTTTTCAAAGCTCTGCGCAGTGAAACAAAAATCGCAGAGCCTTCAGTCATTATTACTAATCAGCCCTGCGTACTCACCGAGCGCTACAGTAAATTACCGCCGCTGAAAGTAGAGGATGATAAATGCACAGGTTGCAGTAACTGTCTGGATGTTGGCTGCCCTGCGATTCTGGTTACCCGTCGTGAAACTGTGATCAAGCCCAATGGCCGGGAGAAAGAGCTTTCATTTGTTGAGATAGATACCGCCGCCTGCACCGGTTGTAACCTGTGTACCAACACCTGCGCACCGGATGCCATCGTACCGGCACTGAATGTGAACAAGATAAACGCTGTGGAGATTAAGGTATGAATCAGGCAATCACAGCAGCAGACACCGTGACCAACATTCTGGTGGTGGGTATCGGTGGCCAGGGCGTAATGACAGCCGCTGACGTTCTGGCACAAACCGCGCTTAATCTGGGCTACGATGTCAAAAAGACCGAAGTCGCTGGCATGGCTCAGCGAGGTGGTGTCGTGACATCCCATGTACGTTTCGGCAAACAAGTACTATCGCCTTCTATCCAGCCAGGTGATGCCGATATGATGATCGCTTTCGAACCGGCTGAAGCGCTACGCTGGCACACGCACCTGAAACCTTCTGCGGTAGCAATGGTAAACAGCTATCCTCTTGAGCCTCCGGTTGTTTCAGTCGGATTATTCGACTATCCGGACAACCCCATCGGTCAGATGCAGACTGAACAGGTCAACCTGCATGATTTTGATGCCGGTGCTGCCGCGATAGAACTGGGTGATCGTCGACTGGTTAACTCGATTATGCTGGGCGCGATTGCCGATCATCTGCCATTTTCGGCAGAGGCGCTTGAATCGGCGTTACTGACACGCTTTGCTCATAAAGGAGAAGCGCTCAGCGAGCTAAACCGACAGGCGTTTGAACTGGGCCGCCGAGCCTTTAATCACCAGTAATCTAAGTTCCGGACCGGCGCCTGCTGGTCCGTATTCCCCATTCTGGGACAAGATCAAATTGATCAATTAATGAACAATCCTGTATACTCGGCGTCTATTGTGTATCCCGAGAAACCTGAACAGTGATATCAACATGCCGATCAAGCAAAGACTGACAGCCCTGATTAAACGTCTCGCCTTCCTCTACGGTGCGTTGTCACTGAGCATGTTCCTGTTCGGCTTTATCGTAACAGTCCGTGCAGGTATTGCCTGAAACCGCCGGATCACCGCTCTGTTCTGCCCCACCGATTGATTCCCTCCCGGATATACCTAAAATAGGCCGCCTAGTTAACTGACCGAAGGCTGTTGCCATGGAAACCCGGAACATTCGTGCTGATCTCATCCTGTTGCTGGTCGCCGCCATATGGGGCTTTGCTTTTGTAGCCCAGCGCCTGGGGATGGACTATCTGGGGCCCTTTGGGTTCAACGGCAGCCGCTTCCTGCTCGGTGCACTCTCTCTGTTACCTTTGCTACTCATTTTTAAAGCAAAGCCCGGCTCGACAGAATCCCCGGCAATGATCAAAGGCAGCATTGCTGCCGGGGTATGCCTGTTTCTCGGTGCCTCCTTACAGCAGGCCGGCCTGCTCTATACATCCGCCGGCAATGCCGGTTTTATCACCGGTCTGTATATCATTATTGTACCGCTGCTGGGCTTGCTAATTGGTCAGACAACCCGGATCAATACCTGGCTTGGCGGTATTCTTGCGGTCACAGGGCTTTATTATCTGAGCGTCAATGATGATTTTTCCGTTAACACCGGCGACCTGCTGGTGCTATCCAGCGCCCTGTTCTGGGCACTGCATGTGATCATTATCGGCAAACTGGCCAGTCAGTTGGACAATCTGCGCCTGGCGATTCTCCAGTTCCTGATCTGCGCCCTGCTGAGCTTACTGGTTGCTATGGTATTTGAGCAGGATACGCTCAGTGTGGAGAATATCATCGCCGCCTGGCAGCCAATCGCCTACGCAGGTCTGTTATCCGTGGGTGTTGCTTATACTCTGCAAGTGGTTGCACAAAGGGATGCTCCGGCATCCCATGCCGCCATTATCATGAGTCTGGAAGCTGTATTTGCAGTGCTTGGCGGTTGGTGGTTATTGGCCGAAGAGTTCAGCAACCGGGCTCTGATCGGCTGTAGCCTGATGCTGGCAGGAATGATTCTGTCACAGATAACGCTGCGTCGTCGCCGCAAAGCCGCAACAGCTTAGTCTGCCTGATCATCCTCAATGCCGGTATCGAAACCGTTCAGGCTGAGCCGGTTACGCTCGCGCTGATATTCAAGAACACCATCGCGACCTTTATTATCAGCCCAGCGCAGCAGTGTTGGGCGTTGCTCTTTGTATTCATAATACGGGACTGCAAAGCCACAGGAGCTTTGTACCAGATCGATATCGACCACAAACACCTGCCGGGCACTGACGTAATCAGGAAACAGAGTCAGCAACTCTGTCCACTGAGAATCCCGTTCATGGAAAACCTGCGCCCGGCCATAAAGACGCAGAATCAACGGCTGTTTCTCAAATGAACAGAACATCACCGTCATCCGGTCATTATCCAGCACATGGGCAGCACTTTCATTGCCACTGCCGGTAAGATTTAACCACGCAACCCGGTTTTTACCCAGTACTCTGAAGCTATCGATCCCTTTGGGTGAGACATTCACAAACCCTTCCGTTGCGGCTGTACCAATAAAATACATTTTCTGCTGCTGGATGAACTCGATATGTTTCTGCTCCAGCATTTCAAAACGATCACCCATAAACTCTCCGATACTCTGTTTAAACAACTATCAGCATTGCCGTCACGGCGATAACCACCCAGAACAGCAGGATATACATAGCCTGAGGAAGCTTAACACCCTCTTTCTGACTCAGTCTGACCGGTTCATCACCACCCTGTTCATAGTCCGCGATTAACTGCCCGGCCTGCTCAGCATCTTCTTCCTGCACCGCAATGGTTGCAAAATTCATGGTCCCGAGTTCACCGACACCACCCTGCAGGTAGTGACCACCAACATGGGCCTCAATCCCGTGGGATTCCAGCATGCCGGCAATAATGTGTGCTTCAGTAATATCCGCTGCTCTGTAAATTTCCTGCATAAACCCTCTACTACTCTGACTTCAAGCGGTACAGCGTCAGATCATCGGCAAAGGTAACATCACCAGCATACCACTCCTGAATATATCCAAGGGTCTCAGCTTCCCTACCCAGTGTACGCTGCATCCGATGTGACAGTAATACTGCGGTAACTCCTGCCCGGGCTGCAACTTCACCGATACGGGATGGCGGCATATGTAAACGCCGGGCAATTCCTTTTGCCGACTCAGGTATCGCATTATGGGCTATCAGGAGGTCAGAGCCTGCGGCCAGTCTGGCAAGATTATCACTCGTAGCACTGGTATCACCGCTGAAGGTAATTGCGCATCCGGCCACATCCACGCGCCAGGCCAGCGCCGGCAACGGCCCATGACTGACCCTCAGAGCACTGAGGCTGACCCGCTTCAGCTCCCTGCGCCAGAGCTTTTCTGCAGTAACAACCGTCGCTGGTAACTTATAGGCTGACGGAGATTCATCGATATTATCTTTCAGATAGGGCCAGGCTTCGGCAAACAAGCGACTCTGAAAAGCCCCGATATCCGGTAACAGCTGATTACCATCAGGGCCGTAGACTGGCAGATTGCGCCGGCGCTGAGAAAAGAACCCCGCTTTAACGTAGACCGGCCAGTCAGCAATATGATCAACATGCAGATGGGTGAACAGAACCGCATCCAGGTCCTCAAAGCGGGCTCCGGAACGTTCGAAGTTCAGACTGCTACCACCACCGGCATCGACCATCACCCGGGCTTTGTCATCAAGCAGCACCAGATAGCTACTGGAAGCTCTGCCATCCCCCAGCTCAGGACCGCCACTGCCCAGGACCTGTATACCAACCCGGTCAGCCTGACATTCAGAGGCGTATACAGTCTTGCTATGCAAGAGAAAAACACTTATGCCGAAGACCGCCAGGTACCTCAGAACCTTCATGGTGGCTCACCTCCGTTGTCAGGAATGGCTATAAACGCCCTGATGCCTTCACGGTAAAATACTGGTTAACCAGTGCAACCGGTAACTGTTCAGCTAACAGATCCAGAGTTAATGCTCCCTGATGTCGGAGCTGATCGTGATTGCGGGTACGATTATTCAGATAACTCTGTACACCATGAAAGCGCTGGGCAGAACTGATATCTGTCACCGACTGCTCAAGTGTGCTGTCGAGAATGGTTTCACGCAGATCGGCCACCACTACCAGATGCCTGCGCGAAAGCAGTTTTACGGCGGTGAGCAAATCTTCATTATCCTCATCACGGGTATTGGTAATCAGTACTATCAGGGAACGGCGCCGCTGCAGAGGCATCAACTCACGGGCAGCCTCCAGGTAGTCTGCAGCTTCAAGCGTTGCCTCAATGTCATAGGTCGTGGAAATCAGTTGTTTCACCACTCCTCCACCTTTCACCGGAGGATACCAGCGTCGCACACCGCCAAAGGCATGAAAACCGACCGCATCCCCCTGTTCTGTAGCGACATAGGCAAGTAACAACATGGCATTCAGTGCCTGATCAAGATGCCCACCCTGCTGCTCCAGATGGCGCATACGACGCCCACAGTCGAGCATAAACACAATCTGCTGATCCCGTTCATCCTGATACTCTTTCGAGATCAGCTTGTGATAACGGGATGAGGCCTTCCAGTCGATCTGACGCAGCGCATCACCAGGTCTGTACTCTCTGAGCTGATGGAAATCATTACCCTCGCCGCGACGCTGGCGGTGTTTTACACCCAACTGACTGAGCTGATGATCGGTCGCCAATAGAGTGTACTGACTGATCGCTCTGAAGTTAGGGTAAACTTTAATGCTGTCGGCCAGCGGCAGATAGCGTTTGCGCTGCCAGAGTCCGAACACCGAACGACTGACCAGATCTACGCCACTGAACTCACCGTCTCCACGCTGTTCCGGGCGGATCTCATAACTGATCCTGGCATGACGCTCTGCCGGTATACTCACTTCGGCAGGCATGCCTTCAGTCGCAAAACCTGACGGATAGTGATCATGTACCTGTAGCCACTGCTCCCGGGCAGTTGCATTGCTGATCTCCAGCGTCACCGGACTCCAGACGCCGACCGGTATACTGCCTCTGACAGTTCTGCGAACATCCGGTAACGGCTCCCGGCGTAACAGTAGCAGATCAAGTGCGGCCGCCACGATAGCTCCGGCCAGCAACAGCTGCATCAGAAGCATCAATTCCGGAAAACCAATCTGCAACAGCGCCAGTACCAGCAAAACCGCCAGCACCGTGATGCAGCGACGGGTTGGGATCATACCCGTGGAGCCTCTACATTGTGCAGAATATCACCGAGTACATCATCAGGCTGATAGCCTTCGATCTCCAGATCTGCAGTCAGTTTAAGCCGGTGTCTGAGAACCGCCGGCGCCACACTCTTGATATCATCCGGTGTAACAAATTCCCGACCTTCTAAAACCGCATTGGCGCGGGCCGCCCGGAGCAGTGCCAGACTACCCCGTGGACCACTGCCATTCTCCACGCCACTCCAGTCCCGGGTAGCACGAACAATGCGCACCGCATAAGCGACAATCTGCTCATCCACATCCAGCTGAGCGGTATAGTTCTGCAGGTTCAGAATATCGTCTGGTTGCAGCACTTCACGCACCGCTGATGTATCCAGCTTATCGCCAACCGACGCATCGGTGATCTGTTGCACCATCTCTAACTCTTCTGCTTCCGACGGATAACGGATAAACACCTTGAGCAGAAAACGGTCCAGCTGTGCCTGCGGCAATGGATAGGTACCCTCCTGCTCGATCGGGTTCTGAGTTGCCAGCACCAGAAACGGCAGTTTAAGTTCGAACGATTGCCCCTCGATAGTGACCTGCTGCTCCTGCATAACCTCCAGCAGTGAAGACTGAGTCTTCGCCGGAGCACGGTTAATCTCATCCGCTAGCAGAAAGTTACAGAACACCGGTCCCTTGCGGACCCGGAAAGAGTCACTCTTACGGTCAAACATAATGTGTCCGCTGATATCACTGGGCATCAGATCCGGGGTAAACTGGACCCGGTTAAACACTCCGCCGACCGCGGCAGCCAGGCTGCGGACCAACAGGGTTTTACCGAGACCAGGCACACCTTCAACCAGAACATGCCCGCCAGCCAGCAAAGCGATAGTGGCATCGCGAACAACCTGTCGCTGACCGATTACAGCACGACCGATCTCCTGCTCTAACAGACGGACTTTCTTAAGTACCTGCTCCAGTTGCTGGCTTTGTTCCATATCGTTCATCTTAACTCCCGCTTCTGCAGGCCACTGGTTAGCTGCTGCATCACCAGTGTCGCCTTAATAAAATCCAGTTCTTTGTCGATATCGCCATAAAGCGTGCGTGAAATCGCACTGGCGGCCATTCCGGTTTTCTCGGCCAGCCAGTCACTGCGCTGTTCCTGAGTCATGCTGTTGAGCACAGGATGACGCCTTCTCCAGGCCTGCTCCAGTGCAGTCCGGTTATCCTCCAGCATCTTCTGCCCTTTATCGATACGCCAGGCATATGCAGCACTGGCATCAATATGTTCAAGCAGGTTCCTGCGTGCACTGTTGTCCAGAGTTCGTGGAGGCCCGGTATAGAGAAACAGACGCCATCCCATCAGAGCCAGCAGGCCCAGAGCCAGAGACACGACCAGCGGAAACTTCTGCCATAACAAGCTGGGCAGACCTGGCATATCAATACTGTACTGCAGCCAGACGGTGTTACTGCCTTCCACCAGTTTGCGTAGCAGATACGCATTGTCTTCGAACCCGATCCGGTCATTGGTAAACAATCTCAGGTCGCTGATCACGGCAACACGCCCAAGACCAATTTCAAATACCAGCAGACGACTGCCATAATCGTCTCCGGCACTGAAGCTGGCCCAGCTATCACGGTCTTCCAGTGCATAGCCTTTCCGGAATGTTGCAGTGACTGACTCACTGTCTCCCGGCAAAGTCATCTCTATACGATCTACATACAGCCGCTCAACGGAATCTTCTTCCTGTACTGTACTGTCAGCCGGTTCTTCCGCTATATCATGACGCTCGTTCTTGTCAGAGTCGTCGTATTCGAAACTGAGCAGGTAAACCCCCAGATCATCAAGAAAGCGCTCACCGGATCCTTCATCATCAGCAATACTCGCGGGCATCACAATTAGCCGGCCCCCTGCTTCGATCCAGTCATTCAGGGTATACAGCGCCTGATCATCCATATCCGTCGGCAACTGGCGTAAAAACAGAGTATCCCCGACAGGCGGTAATTTAGTGATCAGATCACGCCCCTGTACGCTCTCTGCACGATATCCCAGCGTTTCAAGGAAGCGTTCAGCGGCCAGCAACTGATTTCGCTGTGCCGCAGGCGAGATATCGACCCGGGTATCCCGGTAGTGACGTTCGAAGTTCTGATAAAACCACAACAGATACCAGCCGATCAGCGCCGCCAGTAAAATCCCCAGGCCCCAGAGAATAAGACGATTAATCTGTGACACGACCGTATACCCCCTGCCACTGCTGACACAGTGTTATCAGATCAGCCGATGCTGGCTCCTGATGGCCATATGCCAACCGCAGCCATAGTCCCGTTAGCCGGGCAAAGAAAGCAGCCTCATCAGTACTCCGATAGCGCTCCACCAGCCCGACACACTCACCTTCGGTGGCACTGCGTGGAATCTCGATATGATGACGGTTGATCAGGGTCAGTAATGCGGCCCTGTACAACAGACTGAGCGCCGCCCGAAGCTGACCGGCTTCGATCAGCTTCAGAGCCTCTGCGGCAGGATCATCCGGCAGGCTTTCAGGACGCAGATCCAGACCAAACAACTCAACCGGTTGTTCACGACGTCGGGACTTACGTCCGGCTGCAAACCCATCAAACCACCCCTGACTCTGCGAAATCCGATACAGGAGATACACAACGATAGCGATCCCCAATCCCCACATCAGAATCTTACCGACTGAGGCGTAACCTTCGAGAAAACCGCGGATAATTCTGAACAGGATTTTGAGAAAATCCGGCATCCAACTGTTATCGGCCTGTTCCTGCGTCTCTTCCTCACCGATATACTTCCAGTAACCTTCCTGCTCGTACCGACCGAATGCCTCATCAGCGAGGACTTCCTCAATCGTGTTCCGGGTCTGTTCTGCTTCCATACCGGCGGCGTAAGCCGGTGCCGGGGCTAATGAAATATTCGTCACCAGTGCAATAGTCAGAGACAGAATCAGTGCGGAAACTACCGAACCGACTGATCTGCGCGATTCGGTTTGCTGTTGGTACCTTTCATTCATCTGTCGGAAAGCGATCTCAAGATCCCAGCCTTCCAGTTCGCTACGACGGTGCAGATAAAGTGCAAATCCCGCTGACACATAGAACGGAGCGATCAGGGACATACACAGAACACCACCCGCAAGTTGCAGCCATTCGCCGATCTGCCCATCCCCCATAAACATATCTTCCAGGCTTATCCAGCGCAGATCTTCAGGAATCAGGAAAAACAGCAGGGTAATAAACGCCATCTGCAGTATGGTTTCCAGGTGTATACCCACGACCGTTAACCAGGCTGATGCATGCTGATTACGGCCCAATACCTGAACCCGCTGACGCCGGGGCTTGCCTTTAAGCTGTTCCAGCAGGGCCACGGGCATGGTAAATGAACGGCCTGGATTAAAACGCCTCAGCGTCAGGTTAATCAGAATCTGCGGCCGGGTAATGCGCCACCACTGTTTCATCACCAGTTTCACCGACAGAGTTTCGCTGAACACAGCCCGGCTGAGCCAGAACATCAGTGTTGGTTCATACAGAGGTTTAAACCACCACAGGCACAAGCCCACCAGCCATAGAGTGTCGTTAAATAACAGGAAAAAGATCAGCGCGACCGGTACAGCCGTGCTGAGCCAAAGCAACCACAGCGGCATAAACCAACGCCGGGCCATTGCGAAACCCAGGTCTATCGCCTCCCAGGTAGTACGTCGGCGCAGCCGGATCTGGAGTCGGTCAAGATCCATGTCGGCGCTCCTCTTTGCTTCGGCCTGCAAATACGAAATAGCAGATCATCAGAATCCACAAGGCAATACCAAACAGGTATTTGACTTCATTGGGTAAGCTGTTGGCTGACCAGAATGCTTCGATGAACGCAGCAGCCAGCAACATCAGGCCGCCCCCCATCACCAATGGCAACGCCTGTTTAGCCTGTAACCGGATCGCATCAAGCCTGCTGTAAGGGCCCGGGGCGATAACCGCTCGTCCCAGCATCAGCCCGGAAGCACCGCAGATGACAATCGCCGTCAGTTCCAGCGAAGAATGGCCGCTGACAAATGACCAGAATGTGCTGACATAACCAAGACCGGTCAGATAGCCCGCCACTGCGCCGATTACCACGCCGTTATAGATCAGAGTGAAAACCGTACCCACACCGGCCAGAATACCCATCGCAAAGGTGCGAAAGCCGATGCCGATATTGTTATAGATGTAGAAACCAAACATGGCAAAGTCACTTTCATCACTGCGTTCCAGTGTGCGTCCGGTCCGGGCATTATCAGGCCGGTACATCTCCGCCATATTGCTGACTTCACCATCACTTATAACACTGTAGATCAGGTTCTGATCAAGATAACAGAACACCCCCAGCAGCACGCCCGGTAACAGAAACAGAACCAGTGCCACCAGAAAGTAATTAATCTGTCTGCGCAGTGCCTGAGGAAAATCTGCAGCAATGAAACTGATCAGTCGCCAGATCCAGCCGCCCCGGCGGGTGTAGAGTTGCTGATGGCCCCGCAGAACCAGCCGATGTAACTGCTCAACCAGATTCGGGCTGTATCGCCGCCCTCTGGCAAGCGCGTAATGATTGCAGGTTTGTCGGTACAGCTCCGGCAGATTGGCGGGCAGTTCCTGCCTGCGAAAACGGCTTTTTTCCAGCGTATCCAGTTGCTCAGTCAGCTCGTTCCAGAGACTCTGGTGGCGCTGTTCAAACAGTTCCTGTTTCATTGACGCCCCCGGGTCAGCCAGTTTGCAAACGCCCAGATCCGGCGCACGCCACTGCCTGGGTCAGTGGCGGTAATCGATGACAACTGGCTGGCCAGCTCCATCTGTCGATCGGTGGTCAGTTGTTCGCTCCTCTCAGCAAACCGAATCAGCTCACGCTGTTCATCAACATTCAGTTCAAGTGGCGGTCTGACGGGATCAACCTCGGGTATGGGATGACGTTCAATCGGTAGTTCTTTGTAAACCACCAGAGTACCGGCAGCCAGATCTCCCAGCCGTTTAAAATCCCGGTTCATCAGCATGGAAAGCAGACCTGCGGCATACAGGAAAGGCAGAAAGTCAGCTGCCCGGAGTAAATTGCGGGCAAAGGATGCGGCAAAGCTGATCGGTGTGCCGTTGTCATGAATCACTACCAGCCCCATAGCCTTTTTACCCGGCGTGGCACCACTGGTTACTTCAAACGCAACGGGATAGAACCATTCGAGAAGGAAAAACAGAATCAGCATAACCGCGGTACCCACACCGCCGAAAAAACTGAACATTGCCCCGATCAGGCCATACAGGACAATCCGGATCAGGGCATCAATGGCCCAGGCACAGGCACGCACCACTGGTCCCGCCATACGTAATTGCAGGCGAATCCCTTCCGGTGTTTCATGTGTGCGAACTGTATCCGTCAGTTCAGAAAATCCAGGTCGTTCCATTACCACTCCGCCTGATGCCTGATCTCAGGCATTTAGCTGTAAAAAATATCCCGATAAGCGGTATACATTGAGGCAACCATCATCGGAATCACTATCAGCAGTCCCAGACCAAACGGGATGGTGCCGATCGCAAACAGCAGCGTCAGTATCAGTCCGTAAAGCAGGAATGGCAGCAGGTTGCGCAAGCAGCCCATAAAGGACAATTTCATTGCAGCAATGGCTGAAATATCATTGAGAGCGACCAGCGCTGGCGCAAACCAGTACGCCATCACCAGCGGGATGATGGCAGCCATGCCCAACAGGATAGGCAGCATCAGCGCAGACATCGCTTCAGGGCCCATACCTGCACCGGACATGTTACCGAACAGCAGCGCTGCTCCGCCGGCAAAAAATGCGATGCCGATAGTAATAGCGATCATGCCTACCAGATACAGTACGCCCACCAGAATCAACTGTCCCAGATTATGACTGAAACCACTGAACAGGTGGCCGAATTGAAAATCACCGCCCTCTTCCTGCTCCCGGCAGCCCAGCATGTAGCCAGCAGTAATCACCGGTGAGATCAGTGCCAGCGCCAGTGAACCGATCAGCGGAATAAAGCTGAGAACGACAGAGATAACCATCCAGGCCAGGAAGGTCAGAATCCAGGCTACCGGATTGCGTTTAAAATAAAGAAAGCCTTCCGCCAGCCAGCGCCAGCCATTACCGGCGGAAACCGAAACCGGGCCGGTCATGTCGCCCTGCTCGAAATCCGGAGTCAGATCAGCATTAGGGGCCTGATAAGGGTTCGCGTCCCCCATCTGGTAGACTACTTCCGGTTTCTGCGATGAGGGTTGTGATGCCGCAGCAGCCGGAGCCATACCCTGAGCGCCCTGTTCCTCTTCCTGCAACGCCAGATATTTTGAAATGATGATACCGCACCCCAGGCAGTTATCACCCTTAATGCGGTCAGAGCCACATTTAGGGCATGTGCCGTTGTCAGCAGCAGATTCAGAGTCGGTTTCCATGGTCATCGATGCCGCAGAAACGGATGCTGTAGTACTTGTAGCTGAAACCTGAGGAGACGCTTCGGTTTCCTGCTCATCATCTTCCAGTTGCAGCACCATTGCCGCTTCGACCCGGGCAACCATACCCAGACTTTCCAGAACGGAAGCGTACTTCTCGGCCTTGTCTTTATCGACGCCGCTCTTGATAACGACATCACGGCCGGACTGAACCAGCTTAACAGCCCTATCCAACCCACAGCTGAAGCGTTTGGCAAACTGCTCCGCAACCTGGTCCGGCACAGCGCCGTCCTTCAGGTCCCCTGTGAAGACTACCTTGAATTGCTCAGCCATCGGTAAAATTCCTTTCTTTATAGATGGTTAGGAATGAATGAGATTCATTCTAACGTGCTGTCAGGTTTTCACAACCGTTGTTTTGAGGCAATCAGTGCCGTTTCACAGGGGCGGATATAACCCGGCTCAGTCGCTGACTCTACCTCTCAGAGCCTTTACCTTACCCCGTTTGACCTTACTGTCGACCCGCTTACGCTGAGACGACCGGGTGGGCCTGGTTGGCCGGCGGGCTTTCTGTGTCTGCATCACTGAGCGCAGCAGTTGCTGCAGTCTTACCAGTGCATCTTCCCGGTTCTTTTCCTGAGTGCGGAACTGCTGGGCTTTGATAACGATCACACCCTCTTTACTGATGCGCTGATCACGCAGCTGCAGCAAACGTTCCTTATAGATATCAGGCAGTGACGAATCCGGAATGCTGAAACGCAGATGTATTGCGGAAGAGACTTTGTTGACGTTCTGACCGCCGCTTCCCTGCGCCCTGATCGCCTGAAACTCGATCTCATCATCGGCCAGGGAAACCGTATTGGATATTTTCAGCATGATGAATCAGCTCTGCCCGATAAAAAACCGAGTATATCAATAATCGGTCAGCTCCTGCGGATGCTGTTTCAGAAACCGCGCCATTTTACCGTCGGTTTTAACCACGTGATCGATAATCCATTCCCGGGCCAGACTGATAATCTCACTGTCTAAGCGCTGATGGATACGCTCATCCCCCAGCTTATCCCGGGCAGACATCAGCTTCAGCACGGTTTCGTTCAGTGTTTCCAGGTGCTGAATAATTTTCTGATGTTCCATTTTATGCTCGGCGTAGTATGGATAACGAATTCTTAACTGAATCCGCTCCTCCCGCTCAAAATGCTCACGGGTATACTCCAGCAGTTCCCGGAAAAAGATCGGCAGGTATTGCAGACTGTCCGGCTTGAGCAGGGACAACTCAATAGAGTTGAACAGCGAGATAAGATACTTATGGTCCCGGTCGATCAGGTCGTTACCGGTGGACAGTTGTGATTTCCATATTACAGGCATTCAGATATTTCCGATCAATCCAGGTCATGGGTGGCAGGGAGGATGGGTGAACCATCGGCAAGTCGACGCTCAGCCTGTTTTTCGGCCATCCAGAGGGCAAAAAACTGATAGCCGTTCCGTCCCTGTTGTTTAGCCTGATAGAGTGCCAGATCTGCAAACTCAAGTAACTGATCCTTGTCACGACTATCCGACGGCGCCACTGCAATGCCAAGACTGGTGGTCAGACAGAGCTCTTCACCGGCGACCATAAATGGTTCAGCGACCGAATCAATAATCCGCTCCGCGAGGTGCGCCAGTGCGATCTCGAGTTCATCGGTATCATGATGGGCTACAAACACCACAAACTCATCCCCACCCAGTCTGCTCACCAGATCCACTTCGCGCACGGTATCATTGAGTCGCCGCGCCACAGTAATCAATACCTGATCACCGATTCCGTGGCCGTAGGTGTCATTAATTTCCTTGAAGTGATCAAGGTCCAGATAGATTACGGCAAGCTGCCTGGAACTGTGCCGTCGCACAACAGCCAGCTCATGATCAATTCGTTCCATCAGTACCCGACGGTTTGGCAGGTCGGTGAGCGAATCACTCTGAGCCATATGCTCAAGCTCCTGCTCAATCGCTTTGCGCTGACTGATATCGGTAAAAGTACCGATATAGTTCTTCACCTCACCAGCCTCATCCCGGTAACAGGTAATCGACAGCGCCTGGGGATACAGAGTACCATTTTTACGACGATTCCAGATTTCACCTTGCCACTCACCTTTGTCCTGCAGCTCCTGCCACATATCCCGATAGAACGCCGAATCATGGTGTCCCGAACTGAGCATTCCCGGACTGCGCCCTTGCACCTCATCAAACTCAAAGCCAGTGATACGGGTAAATGATGCATTGATACGGATAATGCGGTTATCGACATCGGTGAGCATAATACCCTCATGCGCCGCTTCAACGATCCGGTCGCTGATCTGCAGTGATCGGGCGCTGTTCAGCAACGTTTCGTGCTGGCTATCCAGATCATGCTGATAGACACGAAAAGCCTCTCTGATCCAGCGCGCATAGTAACGGGTGATAATCAGCATCACCGTCAGTACCAGTAGCAACGATATCAGCAACTGACCGTTGGCCCGCCCCTGCTGCTGATCCAGCAGTATCCGTTCCGAATTCAGGTATTGCAGATTGCCGTCACTATAAGCTCCAGCAAGAAGCACCCAATCCCATACCGGCAGTGGCTTAACGTAAAGCTGCTGGTTCTGCTGCAACCGGCCATCGCCGCTGTACCAGTCCTTGCGTAAAAAGCCTTCGTTCTCAATCGCCTCCAGCAAAGCGGCAACTGATTCACGATCCTGCGGATCGTAGAGTTGTGAATAATGCATTCCGGTGAAGGACTTTACGCCCTGACCGGATAATACAAATCCTTTACGGTCCAGTACGGTGATATAGCCATCCCGGCCAAAATGAATATTTTCCAGATGTTCCAGCACCTTTCGTTGCTGGTCCTGCTGAATCTGAAACAGGTAATCGCCGCCACCGAAGGTCCAGTTGTAGGGCTCAAATTTCTCCACGTAGGTAATCTTCTCGCGCATCACCTGCTGCTCGCCCGGAGCATACCAGCGATATCGGGAAAACCCGGCACCGGCCGGAGAGTTAACGATTTCATGAAACCTTCGCACAAAGAAGCGCCCCTGATCATCCTTCAGATCAATCAGCGAAGTACCTTCCAGTTGTGGAGCAGTTGGCAGCAGAATACTCACCCCATCAGCATCGCCGATAAAGATATAGCCACGACCGTTAAAGAAGCGCACATCGCGCAGAGCTTCAACAATCAGCTGCTGCACCTCAGTTTCCGGCAGACGCTCATGAAACTGCCCATAGATCCCCCGGGCAACTGCTAACGCCTGCCTCACCTGATCTTTCGCTTCCTGTTTAAGAATCTGCTCTGACATCTGGTATTCATGCAGTACAAAGCGGGTCGCATCATTCACTTCAATTTTAAGACGCTGATCGATCTGCGATTCAACACTTTGCTGTAATTTTTCGAGTCGTGACTGACTCTGCAGATGACTGCTGATAAGAAAGTATGCCGCCAGTGACGCCAGTAAAATAACAACAGCGGCAAACACGCCCCAATAGAGAAACAGATTAGGCTTTCGCTTTTCCGTGTGATTCATTGAACACCATACTCAGACTAGTATCTCTTCCGACAACTCTGAAGAGGATACCTCAGACTGGAAACCGGATGCGCAGTCAACGCGCACGCAGTTGCAGCATAGCCAGCTAAGTCACTACGAGAAACAGGGAATTACAGAATCACTACCCAAGATGGGAAATGATGCACCCAGAGTGTGCATTTATCTGCACACCCGGATGCTGATAGGGAGAGAGAACAGCCTTCAGTCAGGCAGCTGTTCGTCAATCAGTAGCTCCGGCTGAAAGCCCATGATAAAGCCACCCCAGTGCTTGCCATTGACATAGATAGGGAAAGACAGATCGTTTAGTACCTCGCCGGTATCACGGATAAAAGTCTGCAGCAGGAACGGTGCTGTATGCGTAGCACGGCGCTGCTCAGCCCGGTTCCCAAAGAAAATGCGGCGGTGGCGACTCTTGACATTATCAATACTGAAATCGCCACACAGAGGCTCAGAAACCTTCATATGGTGTGCAGGAGCATAGCCATCGTTGTTTACACCGATCGCATAGATAATACCCTTTTGCTCAGTCAGGAAACGATCAAACATCGGTCGCAGAATCCGCTCATAGGTGTCCACGTAGGATACATCGTATTTTTCCGGTAACTGCCCCTCGTTAGTGCGCTGATAATCCCGGTCAAAGACGTCATGTCCTTCACTCTGCATTTTCTCCAGCGTTTCCTGAACCTGTCGGGTCCAGTCACGCCCGGCCTGAATAATGCGTTCAAAGCCACCGTAACCAATAATAAAGCGGGACAGCAGTTCCTGAGTTTCCTCAGTAGCCGTTTCCAGATCACCGGAAAACTCCTTTGAGCGCTCCATCTCATCACGAATATCGCCACTGATCGAAGCGATGCGCTGAACATGGCCATGGGATTCTTTATTGGTGTAAGACAGCTCATCCAGCGCCGAACTGATCGTTGCCAGCTGGGTATTCACATCCTCAAAGTCGTGAACA
This sequence comes from Amphritea sp., assembly GCA_025800245.1. Taxonomy (GTDB): domain Bacteria; phylum Pseudomonadota; class Gammaproteobacteria; order Pseudomonadales; family Balneatricaceae; genus Amphritea. The sequence continues at coordinate 28,026 of JAOXSA010000106.1, forward strand.
AGACGGGTAAACTGCTGACTGGTATCCCCGATAAAGCTTTCAGTGTTACGGGTATATTCGAGAATATTGACCGAGTTATCCTGAGTGTCTTTCACCAGCTCAGCCATCACCACAATATTGGCATCGATTTC
>JAOXSA010000112.1 GCA_025800245.1 Amphritea sp.
GGTCTCTTCGATGCCGGGTGTTGAGAGAATGAGCATCGATCTACTGGTTAAGGAAGCGAAGGCACTGGATCAGCTTGGCGTACCTGCGATGGCGCTCTTCCCGGTTACACCGCTGACCGCAAAGTCTGAATTTGCCGAAGAAGCTTATAACCCAGACGGGTTAGCTCAGCGCGCCGTGAAAGCGATTAAAGATGCGTGCCCAGAGATGGGGATCATCACCGATGTTGCGCTCGATCCGTTCACAACTCACGGCCAAGATGGCATCTTGAATGACCAAGGTTACGTGCTGAACGATCGCACCGTTGAAACATTGATGAAGCAAGCGCTGTCACACGCTGAAGCGGGCGCAGATGTCGTGGCACCGAGCGACATGATGGACGGCCGTATCGGCGCGATCCGCGACATCTTAGAGGAAGAGGGCCACTGCAATACGCGGATTATGTCCTACGCTGCTAAATACGCGAGTGCCTACTACGGGCCGTTCCGAGATGCCGTAGGCTCCGCCGCAAACCTAGGCAAAGGTAACAAGTTTAATTATCAAATGGATCCGGCTAACAGCAACGAAGCGCTGCATGAGGTGGCTCTCGATCTTGCTGAAGGTGCAGATATGGTCATGGTTAAACCAGGCATGCCCTATCTCGACATCGTGCGTCGGGTGAAAGACGAATTTAAAGTACCGACTTTTGCTTATCAGGTAAGCGGTGAGTACGCCATGCATATGGCAGCATTTCAGAACGGTTGGCTCGATGAACGCAGTGTAATGATGGAATCATTGCTGGCATTCAAGCGTGCCGGCTGTGACGGTATTCTGACCTACTTTGCGAAACGTGCTGCCCAACTGCTAAACGAGTAGGATCGGTCTCAAGCATTACTGGAGACGAAGATGACAGGGCAGGTGGATTCACTGACGGAGCAGGAACAGCAGAT
>JAOXSA010000121.1 GCA_025800245.1 Amphritea sp.
GCCATTAGAAGGCGCAAGAGAGTTTATCGACTGGCTGCGGGAGCGGTTCCAGGTAGTGATTCTGTCTGACACTTTCTATGAGTTTGCTGCACCACTGATGAGGCAACTGGGCTATCCGACGTTGCTGTGTCATAAACTTGAGGTTGATGGCAGTGGGCGGATCACTGACTACACGCTGCGTCAGAAAGATCCTAAGCGCCAGTCAGTGAGAGCATTTCAGCTGCTGAACTACAGGGTTATTGCTGCAGGGGACTCTTACAACGACACAACCATGCTGACGCAGGCAGAAGCCGGAATATTGTTCCATTCCCCGCAGAACGTGATCGATGAGTTTCCACAGTTTCCCGCAGTACATAGCTTTGATGATCTGAAGAGAGAATTTATCAAAGCCAGCAACAGAGACCTGAGCCTCTGACACAGAAGCGATGGGTGATTAAAGAGCACTGCGGTGCTCTTTTTTCATTGCGGTCTTAAGGATGAAGGTGGATTACCGGCTTGCTTTGATCATCCCCTCGCAGGGCGCAGAAGCTTTGCTGTATCCCTCCCTTATAATTTACCTCGACGTTGAATCCCATTCCTGGTTCGTGATTCAGCAGCAGAACCCGTTCCTGATCTGGCTTGATTCTGAAAGCCTGAATCATTGACTGCGTGTTGCTGTTACCAAAATTGAGATTGATCGATTCTATCAGCAGGTCAGAGCTGTTATGGAAGGTAACGGTCATTCCCCGGGATTCAGGGATAAGCCAGTGGCTCAAAGGAGCGGCGATCAGTACCATCGTGATACCGATCAGCCACTGGCGTTGCGTCAATTTTCCCATAGAGGATACCTGATTTCTATTAATTAGATAAGTCTAATATAATAGAAATCAGAGGTGATGGACAGTAAAAAAGGGGGGGCTCTGGAGTATCAGCTCTGAATGGTTGCTTCCAGTGAGCGAAGCAGGTTATTCACCTTGTTATAGGTTTCCTGATACTCATCAGCAATCTCTGAGTCAGCAAC
>JAOXSA010000122.1 GCA_025800245.1 Amphritea sp.
ACTGCGCAGGCGATGCCATCATCCGCGAGCTATGTAATCGCCTGCTCGTGTGTACGCCACGCCACCCACTGTATCGCATCGGTAGCGATGAGTTTGCGATTGTTTTGAGAGCAGAAAACGCCGAGAAAGTTCGCCGCAAGGCTGACCGCATGCTCGAAGAGATGGTGGGGATGCTGCATCAAGACTTCGATATCTTAGGTGAGGTGGATGTGGTGAGTACCAGTATCGGGGTGGCCATTGGCACTGCCTGCCAACCGGATGAGCTGATTACCCAGGCTGCCCTCGCCAGTGAGAAGGCCAAACAGCTGCCCGGCTGTAGCTACACCTTTTATGAAGAGAAGCTGCCCCCTAACGAACCCCCTGCTCCCTCAGTGTTAGCGGCGGATATCTGGACTGCGTTGAAGCTGTCTCAGTTTGAGCTCTATTACCAGCCCCGAATCGATCTCGCCAGTGGTCAGATTGTGGGGGCTGAGGCGTTGATGCGCTGGAATCATCCAGAGCGTGGTCTGATAATGCCTGACGATTTTATCCCTGTTTCTGAGCACACCGGCCAGATCGTACCTATGGGCTTTTGGGCCATTATGCAAGCGGGACGTGACCTAAAAACCCTACACAGCAACGGCTTACGTTTGGAGAAGCTCGGAATTAACTTATCGTTTCGACAGTTTCAGAATGATACGCTGGCTGAAACGATCAAACGTATCGTGTCGTTGGAAAATATCGACAC
>JAOXSA010000136.1 GCA_025800245.1 Amphritea sp.
CCTTCGGTTCGACTGATTATTCACCTTTCAATGTGGCACAAGGTGCCGGGGTTGAGGGAGTCCATCCCATTTCCCTAAGCCTATCCTTACCATCGTCCCAAGATAAAATACCTCTTACGGGATCCACTTTAACGTTCTTAATCCCCATAATAATCACTCAATTTTAGTTTCATCTATCACTCTTATATAGTTCATTCTTTCTCTTGCAGGGAGCATTAGTTCAAACTGAGTTCCAAAGTCATCTTATTGTCTGGAACAACTCAAGGATGGAATATCCCATTATTACTAACGTGATAATAAATTCTTTCTAACACGTCATCCAAAACATCGCCTTCTAACTGCCTATCCTCAATCATCCTAAAATCCATCATCAAATGCTGCTTTACATTCTTCATGCCTTTTGGATCTTTCGAATTCAGGATATTTTTTGCCTTATGGACTGACTGATAACATTGACTCGTATCTTCTCCAAGCTGATCGAGAGCTGTAAGCAGCTCATTGATCATGCTAGATAACTGAACAATCAAATTCTCTTCATTTGTTGAAAATGCCATTATCAATTACCTCTTGTTACCTGATCAGGGAACGCAGCCTTGAACTCATCAAATGTATAGACATTTCCAGTCTTTCCATCTCTCACAGATTTCACCCAATCAGTTGACCAGTTTCTAGGCAAAAGAACCTGATCTGCACCACCTCGATACTTCGGAGTTAAACTGCTTGGAGGCTGCTGACCCACAGCTCCAATATTCAACTTCTGTCCTTCGGGAATCACTAACTCTGCCTCAAATCGACTGTTACTCCATGCAGGATAAACAGCAGTTTCTTGTCTGCCAGCATTTTGGATTGTTGATGCAAACCCTCCATCGAGCTTAGCCTGATTTGGGCCTCCCCCAAACTTTCTGAACAGGCTAACAGACTCTGTTGTTTCAACAGTTACGTATTGACCGTTTCTAAAAGTCTCAATAGTACCTGGTCGCAACTTATCAGTTTCAACAAGCCTTACCTGATCGTCAATCAGAGTTCCTATTGTTGGCCTATCAAACCTGTTTGGAACTTCATCTCCCCCCGGACAATCCCCCTTACAACTTGCCAAGCCCAAAGGATCAACCCATCCCGTAGGGTTAGGCACATACTGATAGTTATTCAGACCACCCGCAAGGCCGATAGGGTCAATGGTTGTAAACCTTGCGGTATGCGGGTCGTAATATCGATAGCGGTTGTAATAGAGGCCGGTTTCAATGTCGTGATATTGCCCCTGGAAGCGTATCGGGTTGATGACCTCTTCAACATCGGCAACAGCCAGTTGACCATAGGCACGGTAATGAGCAGACCAGACTATTTTGCCCTGACTATCAGTTAGCTCTTGCGGGGTGCCTAAGTGGTCAAGTTGATAGTAGTACGCTTCGGTTTGCTGAGCACTGCCTTTAAGCAGTGCCATCGGCTTAAAGGTGTACGGTTCGTAGATATAACTGGTGTGCTGCTGCGTTGATTCATCAACCTCTGCCACCAGCTTATCACCCTGCCAGAAGAAGAGCGTTTCCTGTTTCGAGCCGTTTTCTGCGATAACGGCCTTACTGATACGACGACCGAAGGGATCATAACGGTATTGAGCGCTACTACCATCCGACAGATCCGCTTTAATCAGTCGATGCTGGCAATCGTACTCATAACGGCTGATCAGCTTGTGGTCTTTACCCCGACGCTCTTCGATCAGGTTTCCGAACTCATCATACTGGTAGTGCCGGTCCCCTTTAAAGGCTAACCGATTTCCCTTGCTGACATCGCTCTGCTCCCCCCTACCATCCAGCAGGTTCCCCGCCGGGTCATGAATCAGCTGTTCAGAAAGTGAGCCGCTAACCTGCTGCAGGCGATTCAGGGCATCGTAGTGATACTGACGGCGCCCCTTACGGCTGTCTTCCAGGCTGAGAAGGTTGCCATTCTCGCTATAACCATAGCTACGCTTATAAAGCTGATGGTGAACGGTTCTGGATGGATCGGTTGCGTGTCGCTCCCTTTGATTCACAGTATGAGCGCTGAGACGCCCCTGATCATCGTACTGATAATGTGATGTCAGCTGGCCCTGCTGACGGAATTGTTCCCGGCCAGCCTGATGATGATGACGGGTAAGCATCTCACCATTCAGATTCAGCTGAGTCAGCCGCCCGGCATTATAGTGGTAGTCCAGCTGCTGATGGTCAGGTAACCGCATGGAGGTCATGCGGCCCATCTCATCATAGCCGTAGTGGAACGTACCCCACCCCTGATGCTCCATCAGGAGCTGACCACCCGCATCGTAGCTGTAGGCTAATGGCCAGTGATCATCATCAACCTCTGACAGTTGCCCAAACTGATCATAGCTGTAAGCAATCTGACTGCCGTCCGGCAGGGTTTTGTTAACCAGACGCCCCATGGCATCGCGTTCGTATGCTGTGATCAGTTCAGAACCCTGCAGCCCCTGTTCCGTTTTCTCAATCAGGTGGCCGTTAAGGTCATAGCCGTAACAGGTTATGCGGCCATCAAAGCTCTGCTCCCGGGCAATAAGGCCGTTGGGATGGTAATCCAGCAGGCAGCGCTCACCACGTTCGTTACGGATCTCACTCAGGAAGAGTTTTGCGTTGTCATATTTATATTCTACCCGGCTGCCATCGGGGTTAACTCTGGCTGTGACCAGATGCAACGGCTGGGCGTATTCATAGCGGGTGGTTTGCCCTTGTTCATCGGTCACCGCAGTGACTTTGCCATAGGCGTTGTAGCTGTAGGTACGGGCTTTACGGGTACCGGGCTCACGAACAGAGATAAGACGATTGGCGCTGTCCCAGCCAAATTCAGTACTACCGCCAGTGGCTGACTGCTGCCAGATACGGCGACCAAAACGGTCATAGCGATAACGGGTAACTGTGCCATCAGGACCGGTTTCATCCAGCAGCTGCCCGAGCCGGTTCCAGCTATAACGAGCCGCACCGCCATCCGGATAATGTATCGCCGATACCAGGCCATATTCGTTATAGCGGTATTCAACCGTGCGACCGAGAGGATCGGTCTCGCTGATCAGATCGCCCTGTTCATTATGACCGTAGCGCCAGGTTTTATTCCCTTCATGTTTTGCCGTCAGTCGGCTGCCGGTATATTCATAACTGGTTGAGGTGCCATCCGGATAGATAACAGCAGCAAGCTGCTGATTGCTATCATATTTATACTCGGTTCTGTGCCCCAGCGGATCGATCTCTTCGAGCAGCTCGCCTTTTTCACCGTAAAGTTTCTCGGTCACGGCGCCATCAGGATCAACCTGCCTGATCAGGCGGGCGTTATCATCGTGCTGATAGGTCTGGCTGCTGCCGTCATGGTAAGTGACGGCAACACTGCCATCGTCGCCCCACTCATAACGGGTATCCATCTGTTCGAAATTGGCCCAGTGGCGGATCGCCTGGACAGCTTTACCCTCACCCTGCCACTGCCAGTAGAACTCCGCGCCTCCAGCCAACTGACGTCGCTGGATAACGTTAGCTTTATCGTACTCATACGACTCAGCCTCACCCTGGGCATTACTGGCTTTAATCAACTGATGCGCAGCATTGTACTCATACTGCATACAGGCGCCCTGACTCTGCCACTGGCCCTGTTCACGACTGAGAAGGTCGATACTGCGTATCAGGTTTGAAAGCCCGTGGTACTGCACCCCTAATGCCGTACCATGCTCTGATTCAACCCGGATAATGCGGCGGTCACTGTCATACCGCACATCCAGACGATTCTGATAACGGTCACTGATCGCGCTCAGATAGCCAACAGCGCCGTGCTTCTTAAAATGGTAAAAATACGGCGCAACACTTTCTGATGTGAGTACATACTCCCCTTCATCCCGCCCCAGGAAGATAGCACTGCCCGCCAGAAGATTAGTCACAGCACCAAAATGCTCATCGGGGTCAGCCAGTGGAGTAATTCGCCCCTGATGGTCGTGCCACTCAATCCGGCCGTCTGCGAAGTGAAGCTGGTGACTCAGTGAGTGCGTCCAGCCAAAGCCCATACCCCGACTGTTTTCACAACCGGAGGTACGATAGGTTCGTGCGAAAGGCAACTGAATTAAGCCGGGTAAACGGGCATCTTCCAGCTCCAGCAGCTCCTCGCCGGTCACCATTGAAACCGGGCAGCCCTCAGTAACAGTGTTGGTTGTGCTATCCGAGGGATCACCATTGGCATTCTCTCCTTGTCTGGAGTGATCTGCCGGACTGTCATCAGTTATCACCTTTGTCGAAGGTTCCTTGCCTATCCGTGCCTCGACCTGTTGAGTGCCAGGATGCAGACGAGCACGACTATTTCCCCGAACAGCAACGGTTTTATAATCGGCAAGATCGTCAGCATACTTTTTTACCAGATCCAGCAATTCAGTAAAAAAGCCCACCACAGCCTCAGCGGTACGTACGAACCATGTCCCAAACTTTTTGAAAGCCAGTCCAGCACGACCAACCAGATAAGCGATACCGCCCGCACCACCGATTGCTGCAGTCACCAGGCCCAGCGCCAGCCCGATAACGATGTCGATAACAATCGCAACCACAAATTGAGTGATATGTTTAACGACGTTATGCGCCACATCCGCTGGCGGAAGCATTGAAAACCAAAGCAGTATCCGCCTGACCAAGATGAACATCGCCGCTTCATCTGACGCAAAAAGCATGGCCTTTTCCGCCAGTTTAGGCGCACCTTCAATGGCCGATTTAACGGCCGCGCCTAAGGCCGAAAACTCCTCACCCAGCTTTTCAGGGATTGAGGCTGGATCTTTTAAGAGATCAAACGCCGTCGTTATGCCGTTCCAGATATCTTTCAGAGCAGCCCATATTCCGGACGCTACACCTGTTACAATCCCCCCTGCCGTCTGGACTCGCCGCTCCAGCCAGGTACTGTTCCATTGCGGCTTGTATGTCAGCCATTGCTGTTCCAGCCAGGCATGATTATCATCAATAAAACCATCATAGCTTGCGAACAGGCCATTTAATTCCGATTGGGACGCCTTGTGATTCAGTACGAAACGGTAAGATTTACCGGGCTTCAGGTCTGTAAATGTCGCTTTGCCCTGATCATCAACCGGCTTACCGGTTAATTCTTCATCAAAATAAAAATACCCACCGTCTACTTCAAAAATAGATACCACCACATCCGTGATTGGTACATTCATCACAGAATCAAATTTGACAACCAGCTCGAGAATTCCACTTTCCGGACATTGAACGACTAATGACAAATCCTGATTATGTGTTTCGGATGCGCTTTGCCCTGCCGCCACCATTTTGCGATCCATACGCAGTGATGGAACCACATGTCGCCCCGTAAACGACTCTTCCGTAAACTCACGATATGTCTGGAGGCAGTTTGGGTATTCTTTGAGTCTGTTCTCGATTTCAACAATCGCTTGCGACACCATTCAATTCCTTTTGCAGATACGCTTCTAATCCTGAGTAGCGTGTGATGACAGCAGAGGCCTGATCTGATTTAACAAGCCGCTTAACTTTCGCCTTCAATGTATTCACAGGATAGGCGTCATACAGGTTGGGATTTCGCTCGCTGAGCTGCTGCAACAGATTACTTTCCAGCGTCGATGTATTCTGGGTAAATAACTGATGCCCGGCTTGCTGACTGAGCCGCCACCAAGGAAACGGCTTGCCGACAATACGGGGACTCTGAGGATGACTGACCGAACCGATTGAGCTGATCAGATACGAGACTGGCCCCATCAGATCAGCCACATTCCCGGTTTCTTCAAGCTGGAATACTGGCAACACCTGAGGCGCATCCCAGTAACGGAAAAACACTTCGTTACCGCTAGGCATAATCACTTTGGTCAGGCTCTCAAAGTGACCGAAAGCATCATCAAAACCAAACGGGCTGGCGATCAGTACCCCCCAATCAGGATAGGTATGACATTGCTCATCCAGCCAGTCGATAAAGGGAGAGTCAGGTGCGATGGCGACCAGATGCGGCATCACCTCTTCCCAGTCACGATACGGAGTGTTGAGCCAGAGCGGTTTGGCACCACTCCCGCCCTGACTATAAAAGTGCTGCAGAGCATCAGCCCGGGAGGTACCGCTGAGCACCAGAAAACAGTTCAGATTCTCAGAACTTACTTCCCGAACCTGATCCAGCTGTTCGCGTATTAAAACAGGATGACTAGATTGCACAGCTACCATCCTTACAGGCTTCGCACTCTTCACAGAAAGGTGCCGGTGTCTCCATTGTCAGCAGCTGTGCCGGGCTGATCGGCGCGGCTTTTTTGCCGCTACCTCCACCGCCCATATTGAGTTTCACCTGCGCGCCTTTAAAGGTGACGCCCCCCGGATTAATAGTGACCAGGCTACCGCCGGCTTTAAAGGCGATTTCGGTACCCGCGGCTAACGCATGTTTTACCCCAGAGGTGAAATGCAGTTCCTGCCCGGCATAGGTGTACTGATTCTCAGCAACCTTCAGTTGATGATTCTGCCCCACTGTCAGGTGCATTTCACCCTTCACCTGACGGCTGTAACGCTGCTGGGTTTTAACATGCTCATCACCTTTAACATGGCGATATTCATTGCCTTCCAGAATCCGGTGATGTTCATTACCCACCCACTCTTTATGGTCATTACGGGTCACCTGCTCCATGTCTTTTTCGGCATGGGTGAAGATCTGTTCGGCCCCTTTTTTATCTTCGATGCGGATCTCATTGAAGCCCTGCCCCCCTTTCGAGGAGTTGGTTTTCAGAGTGCTGATGGTCTTATTATCAGGCAGAGGATAGGGCGAACGGTTAAGGCCATGATAGAGACGTCCGGTGACCACTGGCCGATCCGGATTGCCTTCGAGAAAATCGATCAGCACTTCTTCCCCGATACGGGGAATGAACATACTGCCGCGTTGATTACCTGCAAACAGCTGACTGACCCGCAGCCAGCAGGTACTGTTTTCATCCCGCTGACCGACCCGGTCCCAGTGAAACTGTACTTTTACCCGACCATACTGATCGGTATAGATCTCTTCACCAGCAGGGCCACAGACAATCGCAGTCTGACAACCCTGTACCGTCGGTACAGGCGTCGACAGAGGTGCCCGATAAGGTACTTCGAAAGGGATTGCTGCGATTTTATTGGTATAGGTAGAGCCTTCTGTGGTCGCGCCCTGTTCCAGCACCTGCGGCTGAGAACATTGATGCTCAATCTGCGTAATATAATACTCAGTATTCAGCGCATCCCGTTCATGTTCAGACAGCGTAAAACTAAAACCCGGGATCAGACGATTAACGTCACTTTCTGCTGTGATTCTGCGCCGCCGGACATTGATCGATTCCAGCACGGTCTGGGCATAACCATCACCGGTCTCCGAATTCTGAAAGCGGCCAGGATAGCTATACACTTCCAACGCCTGATCAGATTCAGATTGCAGAGCAGATTCAAGTTTCAGCTTTGGCCGGGTGAAGTCATAATCCCGCAACTGACTGCGGCCAGATACAATCTCTTCGCTGTAGTCAAAACGGAAAATATGCTGTTCACGTAAAGCGCCCTGCGCATCATGGAAATAAGGAATCTGAGCGCTGTTCTCTATCGGTGAGTGCGTGGCCGAACTATCACTGAAGACAATACGGTGCAGAGACGCTTCATGCTCAAAGAAGTAATGAATCCCTTCCTCTTCAAGCAGTCGCTGCATAAAATTCAGTTCAGTCTCATTGTACTGAACACAGTACTCTCGCGGGGGATGGGATGCCTGCAACCGGAACTCAAACTCATCACCGGAGTAACCCGCTTCATCCAGCAGGGTTGTGATAATCTCCTGAGTGGTTTGCTGCTGAAAAATCCGGCAACCGGCGCGCAGATTCAGCAATTCAGTTTTAGGTTCCAGAACAAAGTGATAGGTGGACTGACGCAGATTGCTGTCTTCTAACTCAGCTTCGGTCACCACGCCATGAATAAAGCGTGTATAAGGTTCACCAGTATGGGTCTGGTCCTGCAGAGTAATCAGGCCTGGTTGCCCCAGTATTGGCGTCAGCTCAATATCCGGGTATTGAGATACCACTTCTATTTCAAATCGAAAGCTTTGCGACAGGGTTTCCCGCCCTGTCATTCTGACAAGATGAAACTCATCAATGGAGCCGTCTGCCGCAAAGAAAAAACGCTCTTCATTGGATTTTAAAAACACGCGATAACCTTCCTTGTTCCTGACGAAAGCAGCCACTAAACACTCGAAAACGGCTTATCTGAGCAATTCAGGTGAGCCGTTATATAAGCAGAGTCTTTCCCACAATTGCTCCCTGTAATCATACAGCGACCAACAGCACCTTAAAGGCTTAAGGAACTGCTGGCAACCGAAGGGATGGCGTTTACTTCAACCAGCCAATCAGCATCGCTGCCGATACTTTCACAAAGGGGTTATCCGTCAGCACACCTAGCAACGCTTCGCTGGCATTTAACAGCGCCGATTTTAATTGGCCTCGAAGGACTGGATTCTTAGCCATATCACTGCGCAGACGGCTTTGAAGAATCTCTATTCTGAAGGTGTCTGAGGTATCCGAAAACTGATCATGCAGCTCTGACAATACCGAACGAAGGTACGTCTCTACGCCATCGGACTGAGCTGCAATGATGTTATGATCACCGGTCATCGCATTGCCGATAAAATTACCACCAACATTGATTGAACGATCAGACATATCTATTAGCCCACCTTGCTCTCATCACCAGTAATCGCGGTACCGGTAAAATCACCTTCAACATTGACAGAGCGGTTACTCATATCAACCAGCACATTCATCGCTGAGTCTTCCGACATCAGGCGGTACATCGCATTAACGATGCGGTATAAGAAGTCTTTATCGGTACTCCTGAATACCCGCTTCCGGCCGGAGTTCAGATAGATTGCAAGCCCGTAAATACTCTGTTGCTTGCGGTGATTGATAAAAAGCCACAACGCCCAGAGAAGAAAGATGATGCCCACCACTAAAGCCAGTGTCGCGACACCGAGTACCAGCAGCATAATAAATGCCTGGCGAGGAAAGGGCTCTTTCTCAAACTCCCCGACATGAAAGCCCGTTACATTTTTAAACTGATACACTGAGCTGCCGAATTTCAGTATATTTTTGTTAATTTCTATCTGATTGGCATCTTCAAACACTGTATCCTGGCTCTGATGACCAACAAACTGATGAATATCCATATAAGTAAAGC
>JAOXSA010000143.1 GCA_025800245.1 Amphritea sp.
CAGTTGATCAATATTTCGCCGCATGAGATCCAGAGTTTCCGGCCGTTCAGCCTGCACCGTCACGGTCAAGCCGCTCTCTCCCTGATGCAGCTGTAACCGAACCGATCCAAGTTCTTCTGGGCTAAGCCTGATTTCAACGCGTCCATCAGACATCTTCTGAAGGTTTTCAGCAATTTGTCGCATCACTGCCGCCCCATCAGACCGCGCGGCTTGTGCAGCCATAGTTTGCGGCGTTGCCTCGGCCCTGCCTGGCTGACTTGCTGCCGAGACAATCACCTCAACCCTATCGTCACCCGAATCCAATCCATCATGCTCACTCGCAGCATTAGCTCTCTGAGCTTGAGTATCAGAAGCCATTGCGCTCAGGTTTGCCTGACCCGCCGCAGGCTGGGTTTGAACGACAGCAGGTTTCGTGACCTGTACACCGTCAGGCTTTGCGAGCCTCAGATCAAACTCTTCCCCACTCCAGGCATCTACCTCCGCCTCAGACTGCCCCGGCCGGCTGGCATCCGGCATCCCCCCCCTTGAGGCTGCAACAGCCAAAGTCTCTGCGGCGGCCATACCTGCGGCTGGCGCCTCAGCAACTTGTCTGGAGCTCGTCACGGGCGCAGCGTCAAGCCGAGCTAGCATCTCACCCAAATCTGCCAAACTATCTTCACTTGTGTCAGAAGCTGAATCCAAAGGAACCTGCGCCGGTTCAAGCCCTTGCAAAGGCGGTTCGGTCTCAGCTTTAGCTGAAACAGTCTGGGAACTTATCGGCTCCGTGGCTTCTATGGCTCCGTCTGTCAAAACATTCGAAGAAACCGATTCCGTCTGCGCAGCTTCTTCGTCTTCAATAGAGGAAATGGCCTCTGCCATTTGTTCAGTTGGCAATGCTGCTGGTGGCTCCTCTACCAAGACAGAAACAGCTTCGGGCTTCGGATCCAGCTCGATTTTCGGAGAGTGCGCTTCTGGTGTCTTGGTATTCGACGCTTCGACACGATCTGCTTTTTGCAGACCTGTTGCGGCGTTCAACTTCAAGTCTGAAAATTCACCCTTGGCAATAGGTGTTTCAGTTGGCTTCTCAGCTTCTGCAACCTTCGGTGCAACACTTGCCTTCACAGAAGCCGCTCTTGCTCCAGAGGAAGACGACAACAGAATCATTGCCCGTTTCACATTTGCTGACGCCGAGGCCTGTGCGTCTAGCGCTGGCTTTTGACCTACCTCTTCCGTTTCCGATTTGGGTGCGGGCGTCTTCTGCCCTGACTTTAAAACTTGTTGCTGCAAAGCCTGCTGATCAATCCGCGTCTTTGTTTCGACGGGGTTGGAACTGGCTGCCAATCCCTTTGTACTTTCTTGCCCGGCTTGTTGTGCTGAATCTACGCCCTGCCTGAGAGGCTCCTCCGTCTCCCCGTCAGTGGAAGCAAGTTTAACCTCATCAACATTTTCCTCGCCATCGACGACTGCATCATCAGCTGCACCTTCAGCAGTTTGAGTGGCTTGCAGCTCAGCTTCAGCCTGATCGCTTAAATCGGAAAACACATCTCCAAAGGATTCATCCTTCGGCTTTTCGCCGGTTGCTTCATTCTTATGCACTGCGCTTTGCAGCCCAAGAAGACTGGTAATTTGAGTTAGCATGATCGCCTCTGGAGTTCTTCCACGAGACCCAATTAACTCGAACATCCTTACCGCTTCTTTACCGAGATCGCTTCATATCGAATAGAACTGAGTCGAAGTGGAGCAAATTTGA
>JAOXSA010000164.1 GCA_025800245.1 Amphritea sp.
GGCAAAATCACCCGGGTTGAACCAAGCCTGGAAGCTGCTTTTGTTGACTATGGCTCAGAACGCCATGGCTTCCTGCCTCTGAAAGAGATCTCCCGCGAATACTTCAAAAAAGGTAGCGACAAAGGCGGCCGCCCGAATATCCGGGACGTCGTTGCTGAAGGCACCGAAGTTATCGTTCAGGTCGATAAAGAGGAGCGCGGCAACAAAGGCGCGGCACTGACCACCTTTATCAGCCTGGCAGGCCGCTATCTGGTATTGATGCCAAATAATCCTCGCGCAGGCGGTATCTCCCGCCGCATTGAAGGGGATGACCGTAAGCAACTGAAAGAAGCGATGGACGGTGTCAATATCCCGGGCAAGACCGGGGTTATCGTCCGCACTGCCGGCATCGGCCGTAGTTCAGAAGAGCTGCAGTGGGATCTGGACTATCTGATGACGTTATGGGATGCCATTAAATCTGCATCCGACGAACGCCCTTCTCCATTCCTGATCTACCAGGAAAGCAATGTTGTTATTCGCGCCATCCGTGACTACCTGCGTCAGGACATCGGTGAAGTACTGATCGACAACCCTGAAGTACACCAGGATGCGCTGAATTTTGTACAGCAGGTAATGCCTTCTTATCAGAATAAAATCAAACTGTACGAAGAGCAGATCCCGCTATTTAACCGCTTCCAGATCGAAAGCCAGATCGAAACCGCTTTCCAGCGTGAAGTTCAGCTACCGTCTGGCGGCTCTATCGTCATCGATCCGACTGAAGCACTGGTATCCATCGACATTAACTCCGCTCGCGCAACCCGTGGCGGCGATATCGAAGAAACCGCTCTGCAGACCAACCTGGAAGCCGCCGAAGAGATCGGCCGCCAGCTGCGCCTGCGTGATATTGGCGGCCTGATCGTGATCGATTTTATCGACATGACACCGATCAAAAACCAGCGCGAAGTTGAAAACCGCATGCGTGACGCCCTCAAGGTAGATCGTGCCCGTGTTCAACTGGGCCGCATCTCACGTTTTGGCCTGATGGAGATGTCCCGTCAGCGTCTGCGCCCATCCCTGATCGAAAGCCGCGGCGCGGTTTGCCCACGCTGTAACGGCCAGGGTACCGTGCGTGATACAGAATCACTGGCACTGTCCATTCTGCGCCTGATCGAAGAGGAGTCCGCTAAGGACCGTACCGCACAGATCCGGGCTATCCTGCCAGTCTCTGTAGCTACCTTCCTGCTGAACGAGAAGCGCCGCGAAGTTCACGATATCGAACTGCGCCACGACGTTCGCGTTGTTGTAGTGCCTAATCCAAATATGGAAACGCCGCACTACGAAGTAGTACGCCTGCGTGATGATCACACCGTGATTAACACCAACGATGCCAGCTACACTCTGCAACCGGAACCTGAAGCCGAACCAGAACTGGAAACAGCTAAACCTCAGACTCCTCGCGAAGTGGCTGCAGTCAGCACCGTTGCACCAGCAACACCAGCTCCGGTAGCAGCTCCACAATCTGAAGCTGTAACACCTCCTCCGGCACCTGCAGCACCTGCAGAACCTTCTCTGGGCAGCCGCATTATGGCCGCACTGAGCAGCCTGTTCGGCAGCAAGCCAGCCGCTGAACCTGAGCCAGAGCAGGAGAAAAAAGAGGATAAGAAACCTCGCAATCGTAAACGCTCTAACAACCGTGGTGACCGCAGGGATCGCCGCGATCGTGATCGCAACCGCCGCAAAGACAGCGACAAGATCATCGATAACCTGTCTGAAGGCAGTCAGAACTCTGATAAGAAAGAGCAGAACGAGAGCACCAGCAAAGGTGGCGAGTCTCGCCGCAGCCGCTCCCGCAACCGCCGCCGCGGTGATCGCGACAAGCGCTCAGAAGAGAACCGTCAGGAAGAGCTGACCAACCAGGACTCCAACGAAGAGCAATCTGCTACCGAACAGAGCGAAGATGGTCGCCAGCGCGGTGAACGCCGTCGCGGTCGTCGCCGTCGCGGTGAGCGCAGCGCAAAACGCAGCGGTGAAGCCGCTTCTGCAGAAGAAAACGTAACCAGTGAAGAAGTGACTGAGACTCAGGAGCCTACCACTGATAACAGCCCTGCTGCAGAATCCAAAGAAGAGAAATCTGAAGGCAAACCACGCAAGCGCCGTCAGCGTCGTCGCGGACCGCGTAACAAGTCTCAGAACACCGAGGATGCCGCAGCAGAAAACGCAGAGCCAACAGAAACACCGGCCAGTGAAGCTGAACAACCAGCAGAAACTTCAGAACCAGTATCTGAGCAAGCAGCTCAGACTACGGAATCAGAAGCGCCGGCAGCAGATACAGCTCCGGTTGAAGCCGCTGCAGAAGCAACGCCTGCAACTGAGATTTCTCAGCAGCCAGTAGTTGAAAATGCCGTTGAAGCAGAACAGGAAACAGCTAAGGAATCAGCGGACAGCCCTGCACCAGAGGCACCTGAAGCAGTTGAAGTGACCGCTGAAGAAAGCCCTACTGAAGAGACTCCTGCAAAAGAGAGCTCTTCAAAGGAAAACTCCGCAGAAGAAAGCCCTGCTGAAGAAGCTTCAGCTGAAGCGACTACTGAGGAAGCAGAACAGGAAGAAGCAGTAACCGAACCTGCAGCGGACTCCGCTCCAGAAGCAGCCTCTGCTCAGCCTGAACGCTCCGCTGGACGCCGCACCCGCAAGCGTCCAACACAGACCGTCGCAGCCAACGAAGGTCCTGTAGTAACAGCCCGCACACGTCGCGAAGCTGCTCCGACAGAAGCCCCGGAAGGTGCTGCACCGCGAGCTCGCCGCCAACGTCGTGCACCTAATGACCCTCGTGGTCAGGCGACTGAAGGCTAAACTCAGCAAAATTAAAAAGCCGGCTTATAGCCGGCTTTTTTGTATCTTTTCGAATGTATCTAAGAGCACATGAACAGAAATCTCTCAGTCAGGGATAACAGCGCGGCTCTATCTCCAGCATCACACCAAAACGCTGGTAAACATCCCGCTGAATCCTGCCAGCCAGCTCAAGCATGTCATCACCACAGGCCTGATCATAATTAACCAGCACCAGAGCCTGCTTATCATATACGCCGGCATCACCCTGACGCTCCCCTTTCCAGCCAGCCTGATCAATAAGCCAGCCAGCCGCTAACTTGCGGTAACCCTCAGTATCAGGGAAAGATATCAGCTGCGGATAATCCTGCTGCAGAGCTGTGCATTGTGACTCAGGAATTACCGGATTCTTGAAGAAGCTGCCCGCATTACCAATAACAGAGGGATCAGGCAGTTTTGAACTGCGAATCTGACAAATAAGATCACTGACCTGACTCGTATAAGGCGCGCCCTCACGGCGATAGTCAGACATGTAGCCAATCGCGGCAAGATGCCGCTCCCACAAACAAAACCCTGGCACTCTGCTTCAAGCTTTTTCGAGCCATTAGCGAGCATTGCTTGAAATGCGGTCGAGCAAGTCACGCTTGCGTGACGTTCCAGCTACTCTTTCAACATATCGGCACGAGGTCGTGCCTCACTACAATATCCTTAATAGCCGCCTTTTCCAGACACTCGCCACTAGCAAGTCACGCTCGCGTGACGTTCCAGCCACTGAACAGCCTGCGGCTGTTCTTTTTTACTGCGCCGCCACCACACTCAGCTCGACCAGCACATTCGGGCGCGCCATGTGCGCTTCAACACAGGCACGGGCTGGTTTTGGCTTGTCGGCAATCCAGGCATCCCAGACTTCATTCATCGCCGCAAAGTCTTTCATATCACGCACGTAGATGGTCACAGACAACAGCTTATCGGTAGAGGAGCCCGCTTCTGCCAGCAGGTCTTCGACCTGCTGCAGGCAGCGACGGGTCTGTTCTGCGGTATCCCACTCGTCAGCGCTGGCCGTCTGACCGCACAGGTAGATGGTGTTATTGTGCTTAACGATTTTGCTCATACGGTCGTTGGAACCGATGCGTTCAATACTCATAACTGAATCTCTTTTAATAGATGAATGTGAATAGTTGATCAGTGTTCAAAGGGGCTCTTTCTAAGAACTTATTTATGGAGCTCTTTTTGAAGGGCTTATTCAAAGAGCTTTTTTAAAGTACTTATTTAAAGAACTTTGCGGTCATAGCGGTTGATCCGGAACGGATCCAGATCGAAGCGTGACTCACCGGTGGTTACCAGATCTGCCAGTACTTCGCCGATGACCGGCCCTAACTGGAAGCCATGGGCTGAAAAAGCAAACGCATGATAGGCATTTTCTGCCCGGGGGCTTTTCCCCAACACCGGCAGGTTATCCGGCATATACCCTTCCAGCCCGGACCACATACGGTTAATTGATGCGGTTTTCATAATCGGGAAAAAGTCGATGGCGTTCTTCGCGCCGTTGGCGATCAGTTTATAATCCAGCCGGGTACGGTTATTGGCCCGGTCGGCAAAACCTTTCGCGCCACCGCCGATCAGTACCGTGCCATTCTCAAACTGTTTGAAAGACAACGGTCGGCTTACCGCGCCAACGACCGGTGTTGCAAAGTGCGGCATCCGGGCAGTAATCATCAGCATCGGCGCACTGTAAGACATCGGTACGTTGTCGCCGATCATCACCGAGATCAGGTCACCCCAGGCACCAGCACAGTTCAGCAGATGCTCCGCCTGATAGCGCCCTGCTGACGTGGTGACCATCCAGCTGTTACCGACCCGACGGATCTGCTCAACCTGTTCACCTTCATTAAACAGTGCCCCGTGACGCTGTGCAGCCCGGCGAAATGCATGGGTCGAATGAAACGGAATCGCATAGCCGTCCTGCTCAGAGACCACACCTCCGACACAGTGATCTGCAACGAAGGGCAAGCGCTCACGCAGCTCCTGCTGATTCAGTCGCACCTCGTGAAAATAACCCAGCCCATGCATCTGCTGCTCTCGTTGCGCGAGAGTATTCAAATCAGCCTCATCGGCGGCAATATTGATCAGTGCACGGGCCCGGAAACCGGTATCGGCATCCAGCTCATCATCTAGTTGATGCCAGCGTTGCATCGCTTCTTTGCTCATCGCCACTTCGGCAATATGACGTCCGAGCAAACGCACACCACCGGCATTTACACCGGAGGCATGGCGGGACACGGTATCCTTTTCGAGCACCTGCACGCTAACACCCCGCTGAGCCAGATGATAAGCAGCAGAAGCGCCCTGAATACCACCACCGATTACCAGTACATCAGACGTTGTAATCGCACTCATGACTTCACCTCCGTCTGTGGATTATTGCTGGGTGTCAGGTCACTGAACAGGCTCAACTCCTGCAGCGTCAGCAGTCGCATAGGCGACCGCAAACGGTAATAACCTACATCGGCGACCCGATCCCCGCGCCACCGGGCCAGCAACTCACTGACCGTATGACCGCACATACGCCCCTGGCAGGGCCCCATGCCGCAACGGGTTTGCCCCTTCAACTGATCGGGCAGACGCCCACCCAGTTCAAACCCCTGCTTCAGATCGGCCAGCGTACGCTCTTCACAGCGACAGACGACGGTTGTGTCATCTTCGGGTATGCGATGCAGGTCGATGGGGCGGTAAAGACGATCGATAAACTTGCGGAAACGCTGCATTTTCTGCAGTTTTTGCAGATCTGCCGCCGCATCTGACTGACACTCTGCTACGCTTTTCAGACTGAGTAGCTGTAACTGTTTTAAGGCTGTAATTCTGCCCATCAGCCGGGCACCATCAGCACCGACGATACCACTGGCATCACCCGCCACAGCGATATGCTCAAGGCTGCTCTGGCCCCACTGATTCAGCTTCGGTTTCCAGCACAGCTGCTGCTCACACCAGCTATGTTCAACCCCCAGAGCACGGGTAATATTCAGATTCGGAATAACGCCCTGATGCAGAAACAAGTGATCAGCCTGAACTTCCTGAGTGTTGCCACCAGAAGTAAAACGCAGCCCCTGCATCTTATCTTCGCCGATCACCGCCAGATCATGGGCATGCTTATACACAGTGACCCCGGCACGGCGGATCTCATTAATCAGTCCCAGTCCCTTAAGCAGCATTTCTGGTGCCGAGAATGCACCTGCGATCTCTGCCATCGCGTCAAAATAGTTTGCCTTCGGCGTAGTATCCACCAGTGCCCTTACTCTGACACCCAGCCGGATATACTGGGCAACAATCAGATACAGCAACGGCCCGGTACCGGCAAAGATCGCATCATCCTGAACCAGGCCATCGGATTTCAGCATTACCTGAGCGCTGCCAGCAGACATTACTCCCGGCAGATGCCAGCCCGGGATCGGGAAAGGTCGCTCCATCGCACCATTGGCGATAATGATCTGTCGGGCAGTCAGACGTGTGGTTTCACCGTTTTCGGACAGCAGAATTTCACCGTTATCTCCTACATGCCAGACATTCACACCGCTAAGATATTCGGCGCCACAGCGACTGAAAGCAGCTGTCAGCTCTGCCCCTTTCAGGTAATCCTCTCCCAGTTGCTCCGGTTGTTTCAGAGGACTGGCATCGACATTACGGTAAATCTGACCACCGCTGCGAGGTTTATCATCCAGCACGATGACACGGGCACCGGCTTCAGTGGCAGTAATAGCCGCCGACATCCCCGCCGGGCCTGCTCCGATAACGGCGATATCAAAGCTGTTTTTAAAACCCTGTTCAGAACACATAGCATTCAGATCATTCATGACCACCCTCCTGAACAGAATCACTCTCTGCGACAGTCTCTTCAGTGATCGACTGCTGCCAGATACTCATGCCCTCTGTTACCTGTGTCAGACAGGCCTGGCGGTTTGGCATGCCATCGATCTCTACCAGGCACTCAAAGCAGACGCCCATCGCACAGTAGGCTGAACGGGGTTTACCTGTCAGAGGCGCTTTACGGGTTTCCGTGGCTCCGGCCAGCGCCATTGCCGACCAGACACTGCTTCCTGCAGCCACTTTATGTATTTCACCATTGATGCAGACAGTCACCGTTGCCTCAGCATCACGGCTAACAGAACGAAACATAATCTTTCCGATGCTTGAATTTCAGACAAAAAAAGCCCGGCACAGCTGCATTAACAGCACTGTGTTACCGATTTCGCGAACAGAACAGCAGTACCTAAGCTGACCAGGCTAAAGGTCACGGTGCTCATCGCTGAGCAGACACATACACTTCACGAGGAAGCAAAGAGGACCGCTGCCGTGACACAGCGATCCCCGAGGGAGGTTTAGTTAGCGATCTGATCCAGAATACCCTGACCCCAGTCAGCGCCTACGTCTTCCAGGATCTGAGGCCATACTTCAGCACGGGCCTTTTTCGCCGCAGCAGCCAGTTGCTCGTCGCTCAGTTTAACGATGGTTGCTCCGTACTCTTCCAGTTTCTTCTCGTTAGCCGCCTGGTCTGACTCGGCTTTTGCCCAGCGACGTACTTCAAAGTCAGCCGCCGCTTTACGCAGTGCTGCCTGATCTTCAGAGTCCAGATCGGCCATAGAGCCGTTGTTGATGATCATGTACCACACTTCAAAGTGCGTATTGACCGGGATGTAGGTCTTGGTTACGTCACGGAAGGAAGCGTAATAACCCTCAGCACCGGAACCGATAACACCATCGACTACACCGGTCTGTACCGCAGTGAATGCTTCAGAGAACGGAATCGGCGAGCTGATATAGCCCAGTGCATCAGCGGTCAGCTGGAAGCTCTTGATGCCCGGTACACGTACTTTAATGCCCTTTTCTACATCAGGATTGCCCGGAGACACCGCATCGGTATTCAGCGCTACACCACCGAAATAAACCGGGTAAGCAGCCAGCATTTCGATATCCTGCTTGGCATACAGTTCTTTCATCGCTTTGTTAATCGCACCGCCCGGGCCATAGATCGCCTGAGCCTGTTCCCAGTTTTCTGCGATGTATGGGAAAGCGGAGATCTGCATACGACGGGAAGCTGCCGTTGCTGCTGGCTGTACAGCCATGTCGATTGCACCTACTGAGATACGCTCCTGTACCGTGGTGTAATCACCCAGCGCACTGGCAGCGAAGATCTTCAGCTGTACATCACCGCCGGTGGCTTTGTCGATATCAGACGCCAGTTCCTGCAGCTCTACATCGATGGTTGCGCCCTGTGGACGGATATGACTGATCTTCAGTTCAGCCGCTTCAGCGACAGAGGTCAGAGCCATGGAGGCTGCCAGCAGCGCAGATGTCAGAAGTGATTTCTTCATTACAGAATCCTCTCTTTGTTAGATTTTTTATCTTCGGGTTTTCTTTAAGGTTTTGTTTCAAGCTGGTTTTAAAGTCGGTTTCAAATTGGTTTCTATGTGGCTTCCAGGCCTCAGGCTCAGTAGCCAAAGAAGTTCGGCAGGTACATCGACAGATCGGTCCAGAACGAGGTCAGGATCACCACTGGCAGATACCCGGTAACAATCAGCAGCATGGCTGGCTTGATTACCTTGGTGACCTGCACCTTACCGATGCGGGCACCGAGATACAGGATCGAAGCGTATGGCGGGGTTACCCCACCCATCGCAGTGTTTACCCCCATAATCGCGGCAAACTGGATCGGGCTGATGCCCAGGGCTTCCATCAGAGGTAGCAGCAGCGGTGCAATCAGAATGATCGCGGTCACGTCATTCACCACCATGCCGACCAGGAACAGCAGCACGTTAATCAGAATCAGCAGTACCACTTTGTTTTCAGTGATAGAGAAGATCGCCTCTACCAACGCCTGTGGCACAGATTCCACCACAAACATCTGCGACAGGATCATACTGAACAGGATCATCAGCATGATCGCGCCCACCGCTGTGGAAGCTTCTTTTCCTGCAAACAGGAAGGTCTTCAGGTCCAGACCTTTATAGATCAGGAAGCCCACCGGAATGGCGTAAATTACTGCTACAGCTGCGGCTTCCGTTGGCGTCATAATGCCGCCGTAGATGCCACCCAGAATGATTACCGGCATCAGTAGCGCAGGGGTTGCTTTAAAGCCACGACTGGTCACTTCTGCGACGAACTCATCACCTTTCGGACGATCTTCCAGCTTCAGTGGGAACTTACGCGCCAGCCAGATATTCACCACCGAGAAGTTCATCATGATCAGCAGACCCGGGCCCAGTGTCGCCAGGAAGCAGGCCAGAATTGAGGTATCAGTTACCCAGCCGTAGACAATCATGGTCACGCTAGGTGGAATCAGCAGACCCAGCAACGAAGAGTTAGCGATCAGCGCGGTAGCGTATTCACGGGGATAACCCTGCTTCTCCATCTCTGGAATCAGCAGTGGGCCGATCGCTGCCACACCGGTCAGACCGGAGCCTGAGATCGCGCCGATCAGCGCGCAGCTGATAGTGGCAACCACACCCAGACCACCGCGCAGGTGACCAACAAAGATATTCACAAAGTTCAGCAGACTCGCGGCTATACCGCTGACACTCATAATCGTGCCCGCCAGTACAAACAATGGAATCGCCAGAAGTACCGGATTACCCAGTTGCTGGAAGCCCCACAACATATTGCCCTTCATGATCACATCACCCATGAAGTACATCACCATCAGGCCGCCGCCAAAACAGTACGGCAGTGGCAGACCCAGGGTCAGCAAAATAACCAGTACGGCCACTGCAATCAGTGCAACTTCAACCATCTTATTGCTCCTCTCCAGTAGCGAAATCACGGATGTGTTTATACAGATGCCACGCGGTATAGAGCATCATCAGCACCATGCCAGACACCAGTGCCACATCAACGTAGAAAGTAGGTAGGTAAAGGGTCGGGCTCTCTTTCCAGACCCGAATTGAGTATTTGGTGAAATCCCACGCCCAGTAGGTGAGCCAGCAGCCCACCACCAGACTCAGTACTTCACCGATGATCGCCAGGCCAACCACCTGACGCTTGGTTTTCAGGAAGATCTCCAACACATTGGCGCGGATATGAGTGTTCTCACGGGAAGCGTTCACAGCCCCCAGAACATAGAGCCACATGGTTGGGTAGAGCAGCGTTTCCTCCAGCCCCATGACCGGGATCTCGAGAACATAACGCGTTATCACCTGGACAAACTGACCACCTGCTACCAGACAGATCAGTCCGGTCAGCAGATAGCTGGCAAACTTGTTCATTCGGTTTCCTTTGATACTGCTTTATTGAATCTGATGGCCCTGAGGCACTGATCTCAGACTCGTTTCTTATTAGCCAGCGCCTCTCATCCAGACTCTTGTGCAGAGGGTATTTTTCTGCGGTCCTTTAATGCACTGGTAGGGGAAATAGTTGCTTTGCAGGGGTATAAAATCAATTCCAAAATATTGATACCTCCATAATATTAATCTATGGTTTGTATTATTCCTTTTTCATAACAGTAAGTTACAAACCCATACTTTTAAGAGGGTTGGTTAAAAAAGATGAATATCACCATCCGCCAGCTGCAATGCTTCCGTGAAGTGATGCGCACCGGGTCGATTTCTGAGGCTGCCAGAACGCTGCAACGTACCCAGCCGGCGATCAGTAATATGATCGCCACTCTGGAGGAAGAGCTGGGTGTGGAGCTGTTTGAACGTCAGCGCGGTCGTTTAATCCGTAAACCCGAAGCTGAATACTTTCTGGAAGAGTCCGAGCAGATACTGGAACGCCTGACCAAGACCGCCCGTACCATGAAGGAGATTGCCGGACTCGAGCTTGGTCGTCTGAAAATCGCCTGTATGCCCGCCGCTGCTGGTTATCTGATGCCCCGTCTGGTCGCTGATTTTGTTCAGGACAAACCCAAAGTGAATGTGTCGATGATGATGCGTGATTCCTCCGTAATCGAAGAGTGGGTCGCTTCACAGCAGTACGATCTGGGTCTGGCAGAAACCCCGCCGCCTAACCGGGCACTGGCAATTGAAGCCTTTGATCTGCGCTGTGTCTGCGCCCTGCCGATCAATGATCCCCTGGCGAAGAAAGCGATTATCACCCCGGAAGATCTTCACGGCCTGCCACTTGCGACACTGCAGGAAGATCATCAGAACTATAAATCCAGCCAGAAAGCATTCCGCAGCGCCGGAGCGAAGATGAATCAGCGGTTTGAACTGCTGACCTTTCAGCCGGCACTGAAGCTGGTTGAAGAAGGGTTGTGCTACTGCCTCTGTGATCCGATGACCGCCAGCGGTTATCTGCAGCGCTTTGATGACCGGGCCCGACTGGTATTCAAACCTTTTGCCCCGGAAGTTATTCTTTCTGTTGCAGTACTGACCCCTGCGCACCGCGCTGCCTCGGTACTGGCCGGAAAATTCACGGAAAACCTGATCAATGAACTGCGACGACTCAACGAGCAGTTTGATATTAACCGCTGATCGCCTTGATGGAATAAAAGATGAAAACACCGATCATATGGAAGAGATCATTCCAGAAATCGAACCAATCATGCTGATCAGCAACGGCGAGATTATCACCGATGGCAGCAAGACAGACATTCTGACCTCAAAGTACCTGGGTAACCTGTACAGACTGGAAGAAAAGTCGGGGAAGAGGATGGTTATGTTTGGCAAGGGCGACGCTTTAGCGAGTGGCGAGTGGCGAGTGGCGAGTGGCGAGTGGCGAACAGAATATTTCAGACTTCGTAGGGTGCAATAGCCCTGGCGTATTGCACCACCATCATTGATCGGTGCGTTATAACGCACCCTACTTGCTTTTTCCAGCCACTCGCTACTCGCCACTCAAAAAGAAAAGGCACTTTGCGCCTTTTCTCTACCTTGCTAGTCAACACTATCGCCGTGGGGCGCGCCTTATATGGACCCACCTCTGTTTTGCAAACTATTTTCGACCTTTAAGATGAGTTGCACGCTTATATCCGGCTTCATCAATGGGGTGTACAGCCCCGAGCCATTATGAGATGGAGTTTGCCCATCGCCGCTTTATCAAAATTGACCAGTTCTTCTTTCAGGTTTAGCTTAACCGGTGCTGCTTTAGCCAATTCAGCGAT
>JAOXSA010000168.1 GCA_025800245.1 Amphritea sp.
CCTTTACACCCACTTCGAAGATATCTGCAAGATCTGTAAAGAGTACGACGTGGCGTTCTCTCTGGGTGACGGTCTGCGTCCGGGCTCTGTCTACGATGCCAACGACGAAGCACAGTTTGCCGAGCTGGAAACGCTGGGTGAGCTGACCAAAATTGCCTGGGAACATGATGTCCAAGTAATGATCGAAGGTCCGGGCCACGTGCCGATGCACATGATCAAAGAGAACATGGACAAGCAGCTGAAGGAGTGCCACGAAGCACCTTTCTATACGCTTGGCCCACTGACCACCGATATTGCTCCGGGCTACGACCACATCACCTCCGGTATCGGTGCGGCGATGATCGGTTGGTACGGTTGTGCAATGCTCTGCTATGTAACACCGAAGGAGCATCTGGGCCTGCCAAACAAGGATGATGTGAAAACCGGCATCATCACCTACAAGATCGCAGCACACGCGGCGGACCTGGCGAAAGGCCATCCGGGTGCACAGATCCGTGATAACGCGATGTCCAAAGCACGCTTCGAATTCCGCTGGGAAGATCAGTTCAACATCGGTCTGGACCCGGATACAGCCAAGGCTTACCACGACGAAACGCTGCCAAAAGAGTCGGCGAAAGTGGCCCACTTCTGCTCCATGTGTGGACCGAAGTTCTGCTCTATGAAGATCTCTCAGGAGGTTCGTGATCTGGATGAAACCCAGGTTGCTGCAATACAGGCAGAGGCTGATAAAGGGATGCAGGAAAAATCACAGGAGTTTAAAGAGACCGGTGCGGAGATTTATCACAAGATCTGATCATCGATGAAAGACCCCAAAGATCTGATCCAACTCTCTCAGATCCACCATGGTGGGAATAACCCAGACTACTTCGGTAGGGCCGGACTCAGGATTGCTCGTCCTGTAGCGGCTAAATTCCCACCTTTGCCACCCTGGCACCACTACTGCGGCGCACCGCATAGCTATTTATCCCCAGCTAAAAACGTCGCAGTAGTGATTTTTTTCTCCATATCTTCGATACAGACACTCTCAGGCAATTCAGATAGCCCGGGTTACCCTTTAATCGTGTCCTTTAATGCTATGCTTAAATTTTCAGTAATATCTACGTTTTACAGTTCCAGTAAACCGATGTTAACTATGACAAACGTCTGCAACTGACAGGACATCTGACGATGAGTAAAGACCGACAAATTACATTACGCTTTCTGGCTGAACCTGCTGATCAGAATTTTGGCGGAAAGGTTCATGGCGGCGCTGTAATGAAGTGGATTGACCTGGCGGCCTATGCCTGCGCAGCTGGCTGGAGTGGCAAGTACTGCATTACGGCTTACGCAGGGGGAATACGCTTTGTAAAGCCTATCCATGTCGGCAATATCGTTGAGGTGGGTGCGAAAGTGATCTACACCGGCCGCACCTCCATGCATATTGGTATCGATGTCCGAGCTGGAGATCCTAAGAATCCAGAACGCCTCCTCACAACACACTGCATCGTTATTATGGTTGCGGTTGATGATGCCGGCATTCCATCGGAAGTGCCGCAATGGGTACCAGAGACTGAACAGGATAAACAGCTACATCAGTCAGCTATCAAGCTTATGGAGATGCGCAAGAAAATCGGTGTGGAAATGGAAGCCCACGTTAACCTTTCAGAGAGTACGTAAGCAAGCTGCTCCGCCCCTTTCACCAGAAGCAAAACTCAGATAACGCCGGATTTCAGACACAAAAAAACCAGCATTAAGCTGGCTGATGTCGCTTTAGAAAGCAGAGGAATTGGTGGAGCCTAGCGGGATCGAACCGCTGACCTCAACACTGCCAGTGTTGCGCTCTCCCAGCTGAGCTAAGGCCCCTTTCCAAGTGCCGGGTATATTATCATTCCCCGCCGAGGTGTCAAGAAAAACGCCTGACTAATTCGTCAGTAAAACCTGTAGGCATTTCAATCGGTTAATCAAGCGCCAATCAGTATTGTAGCGAGGTAGGTCACCATGCCGAGCTGAAGTGTTATCGGCACGAGAGCGAGCCTTGCTACACAGGGGGCTGATCTGAATACACTCGAAGAGTTATCGGCACGTGGGCGTGCCTCGCTACTCAGGGATTTAACCTGAAAAGCACATAAAAAAATCCGATACTGATGTACAGCATCGGATTTTTCTTGAAGCGAGAAGAGCCCGGCAAAAGCAGGGCTGATCGTTTGTTATGCCAGCGCTTTAGCCAGTTCGCGATACTCTTTTTCCCAACGCTTGGCTTCTTTCTTGGACGGACCACCAACAATGTTCAGCGCGTGACGCACACGGGCGCGGCTCATATCCGGGCCGAGGATCTGCATAGAATCCACGACAGAAACACTGGCACTGGTACCGGCAATCGCTACGAACAGCGGGAACAGGAAGTCACGAATCTTCAGCTCCATGCCGTCTGCCAGTGCTTTGCACTGTGCGAACAGGTGATCACGGCTGAAGTTCTGCTCGGCATCCAGCATCCAGGAAGAGAACTGCAGTACACGACGAATATCTTCCTGCTGCAGGCTCTTATGTTCGAAGCTGGACTCATCAATCGGCAGCATACCGGACAACAGGAAGCTGGCAACCGGCGCAACATCGGAGAACTTCTCAACCCGCGGTTTGATCAGCGGAATGATCTGCATCAGATACTCAGGGTTCAGTGCCCACTGCTGGAATGCCGCCGCAAACTGCTCGTCATTCAGCTCTTCACGGATCCACAGACCGTTCAGCCAGCTCAGTTTCTCCTGATCGAAGATCGGACCACCCAGAGATACACGGCTGATATCAAAGTTCTCGATCATCTCTTCCAGTGAGAACTTCTCACGCTCGTCCGGCATAGACCAGCCCATACGAGCCAGGTAGTTCAGCAGTGCTTCGGCCATATAGCCCATGCGCTGGTAGTAGATGATGCTGGTCGGGTTCTTACGCTTGGACAGCTTGGACTTATCCGGGTTACGCAGCAGTGGCATGTGGCACAGCTTAGGCATGTCCCAGCCGAAGTAGTTGTACAGCAGCTGATGCTTAGGCGCGGAGCTGATCCACTCTTCACCACGCAGTACGTGGGTAATTTCCATCAGGTGATCGTCCACGACGTTGGCCAGATGGTAAGTCGGCATACCGTCAGACTTCATCAGAATCTGACAATCAACCTGAGACCACTCAACTTCGATTGCACCACGCAGCATATCGTCAAATACGCATACACCCTCTTCCGGTACTTTCATACGTACTACGTATGGCGCACCTTCAGCTTCGCGTTTCGCTACTTCATCAGCAGACAGCGCCAGATCGCTCTCTTTCAGCGCGCCCTGCAGGCCAGCTTCACGACGCTGGTTACGCAGTTGATCCAGCTCTTCAGAGGTGCGGTAGCACTTGAACGCTTTACCTTCGTCCAGCAGTTGCTGAGTGTACTTAGCGTAGATATCACCACGCTCGCTCTGACGGTAAGGACCGTGTGGACCCGGCTTGTCCGGACCTTCTGCCCAATCCAGTCCAAGCCAGCGCAGGGAGTCCAGAATCATCTGTTCAGATTCTGCTGTGCTACGGGTCTGGTCGGTATCTTCAATACGCAAAATAAATTCACCACCGTGCTGGCGCGCGAAAGCCATATTGAACAGAGCGATATAGGCGGTGCCTACGTGCGGATCACCGGTCGGTGACGGTGCGATACGGGTACGTACGGTCATCAGAATCTATGCATCCAGAATGATTAATGGAAATTGCCGCGCATTATACCTGCCCAACGCGGCTAACTCTATCGGCGCAGCAAGATAACTCTCAAGACGAGCTCAAGACAAACTCAAGACAGATTCAGGATAAGTGCAGGATAAAAGAGTCAGACAATCCAGCCCAACAATCAGGCAAAAATGCCTGAGCCAGTCAGCTTTGCACCACCTTAGTGCAAAAATGCCGTTTTTCCCTCTCAAATCGGCTGGCACGGTATCTGCAATAACAATCTAACCACTTATGTAAACCGCTTAAAGTAACGCTTCCCGTATGAATGCAGCTCCTCATATACAGGAGCGGGTACTGGTTATCGATAAAGATGCCGCCCGTTCCGCCCTTCTGGAACAGGCTCTGAATGATCAGGGCTATGAGGTAGTGTGCCGCCTGGATGATACCGAAGGCCTGATCAACCGGGTCGAACAGATCAAGCCGGACATCATCATTATCGAACTGGACTCCCCCGACCGTGACGTACTGGAGCATATGGCTACTCTCAACACCCATATCCCAAGGCCGGTGGTCATGTTCGCCGAGACCGGAGACAGCAATACCATCGAGCAGGCGATTCAGGCAGGCGTAAGCGCTTATGTTGTGGACGGTATGAGCCCTGATCGGATTCAGTCGATTATGGATGTCGCCGCTGCCCGTTTCCGGGAGTTTCAGGCACTGCGCAACGAGCTGGATAACGTCCGCAACGAGCTGGAAGACCACAAACAGCTGGATCAGGCCAAGCGTTTGATTATGAAGCATCAGAACTGCGGCGAAGAGCAGGCCTATCAGGCGATGCGCAAGATGGCTATGGATCAGGGTAAACCGATGACCCAGATCGCTAAAAATATAATTTCAGTATTACAGATGCTGGATTGAGATCCGGCATAGCAAAGGGCACAACCATGACCATACTCCATAACCCCGCTCTGGCGACTCCGGAGAAGCAGCAGATCAGCCTTGGCTTTCTGCCATTGCTGGATTGTGCGCCACTGGTAATCGCTAAAGAGAAAGGCTTTTTCAGTGAGCAGGGGCTCGATGTAGGCCTCAGCCGGGAAGGCTCCTGGGCATCAATCCGTGATAAAGTCATTCTCGGACTGCTGGACGGCGCGCAGATGCTGGCCGGAATCCCGCTGGCATCCAGCCTCGGACTGGGTTCACCCAAAGTACCGATGGTCACGGCCTTCAATATCGGCCTGAATGGCAATGCGATCACCCTTTCCAATCCGGTACTGGAAGAGATCAGTACGCTGACCGATCAGCCAATGCACAGCGCTGAAGGTCTGGCGCTGTTGATTCAGCAACGTCAAGAGAGCAACGCACCGAAACTGACGATGGCTTCGGTGTACCCTTACTCCGCCCACAACTATCTGCTGCGCTACTGGCTCAGCGCCGCCGGAATTGATCCCGACAACGACCTTAATCTGACGGTTCTGCCCCCAACGCAGATGGCGCAGGCGATGAAAAAAGGCCAGATCGATGGCTACTGTGCCGGCGAGCCATGGAACCTGATCGCCCGGGAGATGGGAGTAGGCTCCGCTGTCATCAGCGGTTATGAGATCTGGAACAACTGCCCGGATAAGGTATTTGCCGTGACCCGAAGCTGGCATGATGCCCACCCCGCCAGTCACCAGGCTCTGCTGTGCGCTCTGATTCAGGCGGCGGCCTGGCTTGATCAGCCCCAGCACCATGAAGAAGCGCTGGATCTGTTACTGAAGCCGGAATATCTCGGCCCGGCACTGTCGATTCTGCCCCGGGAACAGCTGAGCCTGAGAACCACCTGTTTCTTCCGCTACGCCGCCAGTTATCCATGGCGTTCTCATGCGCTGTGGTTTCTGTATCAGATGCAACAGTCGGGGCAACTGAATCAGCAGATCGATCTCAAACAGGTGGCCTGCCAGGTGTATCGTCCGGATATCTATCGCGAAGTGGCCCACGCCATGCGTTTTCCTCACCCGGCTATCGACTGTAAACCCGAAGGTTTTCACAGCCAGGAGTGGGTGCTACAGGGCAGTGGCGGTGCTGTAACAATGGGCAGTGACCTGTTCTTTAATGGCGCCACTTTTGATCCGAATGTTTGTTGATCATGTGTGGCTCGACCGCATTGCAGTCAATGCTTGTGCTTTTGATGTAGGAGAGGCTTTATCATGCCCTTGGGTGCCAGCCGCGATTTTTTATCCCGAATCAGTGCCAATTAATCGCGGCTAGAAGCCGCTCCCACAGAAGCCACGAGCCACGAGCCACGAGCCACGATTATTTGTTTAAAACCACATATCTGAAGGCATCCATTCACAGCTAAAAAGATGCCCCAAATTTCTGAATGACGTTTCCATCCGAAACTCACCTTTTGACCGCTCTCTGAGCGGTCTTTTTTTGGTGCACCGTTGGGTGCATCTGCATTACGCAAGTGCACCATAAAATCCACCAGCATAACCAGGGCACACACAAAACAGATTAACTAATTGTATTTAAAGGATTTTTAATTTTTGGCACAAGCTATGCTTTAACTATGACAAATAAAAATAAAAGCTAGTCGAACCGACCTGGTATCTGCCCTCAGTACTCAACCGGTTCAGCTCAGGACAACGGCGTCTGTGGTTATCGGAATTTTTCTGATAACCACAGGCGCTTTTTTTTCGACTTTTTCGCATAGTGGAGCTCTGTAATGACTCAAAAGAAACTGCACAAACATTTAGGCCGCCGTTCCCTGCTTAGCAAAGCAATCAAAACAGCCGGTGCCATCGCCATGGGCAGCCTGCTGACTCTGAGCAGCGCTCAGGCCGCCATCGGAGAACCTGAAAAAGAGGATCTGAAGTTCGGCTTTATCAAACTGACCGATATGGCACCACTGGCGATCGCCTACGAAAAAGGCTTCTTTGAAGATGAAGGCCTATACGTTCAGCTGGAAGCACAGGCGAACTGGAAAGTCCTGCTGGACCGGGTGATTGACGGGCAACTGGACGGTGCACATATGCTGGCCGGCCAGCCTCTGGGAGCGACCATCGGTTTTGGTACTCAGGCACACATTATCACTGCCTTCTCGATGGACCTGAACGGTAACGCTATCACCGTTTCCAACGATATCTGGGAACAGATGCGCCCTTACGTACCCAACGGTGAAGACGGCAAGCCGCTGCACCCGATCAAGGCAGACGCTCTGAAACCGGTCGTTGAATCTTTTAAAGATCAGGGTAAGCCATTCAATATGGGCATGGTATTCCCCGTATCCACGCATAACTATGAGCTGCGCTACTGGCTGGCAGCCGGGGGTATTCACCCGGGTTTCTATGCACCACATAAAGGCGACACTGCCGGTCAGATCGATGCTGATGCCCTGCTGTCCGTCACTCCACCACCACAGATGCCCGCAACCATGGAAGCCGGCACAATTTACGGTTACTGCGTGGGTGAACCATGGAACCAGCAGGCGGTATTTAAGGGTATCGGTGTACCGGTTGTCACTGACTATGAGATCTGGAAAGACAACCCGGAAAAGGTATTCGGTGTATCGAAAGCCTGGGCCGACGAAAACCCGAACACCCACCTGAAGGTTGTCAAAGCGATGATTCGCGCGGCGAAATGGCTGGATGACAACAACAACGGTAACCGCCCGGAAGCGGTGGAAATTCTGTCCCGTTCTGAATACGTAGGGGCTGACTATGACGTTATTGCTAACTCCATGACCGGTACTTTCGAGTACGAGAAAGGTGATAAGCGTGACGTGCCAGACTTTAACGTCTTCTTCCGTTACAACGCCACCTACCCTTACTACTCCGATG
Organism: Amphritea sp.; assembly: GCA_025800245.1. Classification (GTDB taxonomy): domain Bacteria; phylum Pseudomonadota; class Gammaproteobacteria; order Pseudomonadales; family Balneatricaceae; genus Amphritea. The sequence goes on from JAOXSA010000168.1 coordinate 7,488, forward strand.
CGATCTGGTATCTGACTCAGATGCGCCGCTGGGGTCAGATTGCCGAACCGAAATCTGACGACTGGTTTATGGAAACAGCAAAGAAAGTATACCGTCCGGACATCTATGCCAAAGCAGCTCAGGAACTGATCGAGGAAGGCAAGATCGCCGCATCTGAGTTCCCGAACTTTACGACTGAGACCGGCTTCCGTGCACCACAGACCCACTTTATTGATGGCATTACTTACGACGGCACCAAGCCCAATGAGTATCTGACCAAGTTCAATATCGGTCTGAAACCGGAACAGCAACTCTAATCAACGTTACACAAGCAAAGCCTACGGGTGGTCGCTGACCACCCAATGGAGATCACTATGAGCAGTATCGCACTTAAACTTCTGAAACCGTTCGGGGTCGATGCCCGATTCGATTTCAATCCCACCCAGATGATTAAATCACTGATCGTGCCACTGGCCGGGATTCTGGTATTCCTGTTTATCTGGAATATCGGCGCCAAGAATATTCACACCTCACTGGGCGAGTTCCCTGGCCCCGCGCAGGTGTATGAACAAAGCATAAACCTGATTGCAGAGCATAACCGGGAACGGGACAAAGAGGTCGCGTTCTATGAGCGTCAGGAACAGCGTAATGCCAAAAAGCTGGCAGCCAACCCTGATGCCAAAGTCAAAATCCGCCCCTACACCGGTAAACCGACTTTCTTTGATCAGATTGTTACCAGTCTGGTTACGGTACTGGCAGGCTTTATTCTGGCTTCGCTTATCGCCATACCTGCCGGGATCGTTATCGGTCTGAATAAGACCCTCTATACCGCATTCAACCCGGTGATCCAGCTCTTTAAACCTGTCTCACCACTGGCCTGGCTGCCTCTGGTCACCATGGTGGTCAGTGCGCTGTATGTCAGTAAAGATCCGATGTTTGCCAAATCCTTCGTTACCTCGCTGATCACAGTAACTCTGTGCTGCCTGTGGCCAACTCTGCTGAACACCGCCGTGGGCGTATCCGCCATCAGCCCGGATCTGAACAACGTCAGCAAAGTACTGCGTCTGTCCTGGCTGACTCACGTAATCAAAATCGTACTGCCTTCGGCAATTCCGATGATCTTTACTGGTCTGCGACTGTCTCTGGGTATCGCCTGGATGGTACTGATCGCCGCTGAGATGCTGGCGCAGAACCCGGGGCTGGGTAAATTTGTCTGGGATGAATTCCAGAACGGCAGCTCCAGCTCACTGGGCCGTATTATGGTTGCCGTGCTAGTGATCGGTCTGATCGGTTTCATGCTGGACCGCATCATGCTGATGCTGCAGAAGAAAGTATCCTGGGATAAATCTGTTGAGCTTCGATAACCGGACACGAGGAGAATAAGCTATGTCGACTAAAACGCATCTTGAACTGACCGGTGTTGATATCGAGTTTCCAACCCCGAGCGGCCCTTTTAAAGCCCTGAACGACGTTAACCTGAAGATTGATCGTGGCGAGTTTGTCTCCCTGATCGGCCACTCCGGTTGCGGTAAATCCACCGTCCTGAACATCGTTGCCGGTCTGTATCAGGCGACCAAAGGCGGTGTACTGCTGGACGGCAAAGAGGTCAACGAACCAGGCCCGGAGCGCGCCGTAGTATTCCAGAACCACTCTCTGCTGCCCTGGCTGACCGCCTACGAGAACGTAGAACTGGCAGTAAAGCAGGTTTTCAAAAACCAGAAGAGCAAAGCCGAGATGAAGGAGTGGATCGAACACAACCTGCATCTGGTACATATGGATCACGCCATGCACAAGCGCCCGGATGAGATCTCCGGCGGTATGAAGCAGCGCGTGGGTATCGCCCGCGCTCTGGCGATGGAACCCACCGTAATGCTGATGGATGAACCATTCGGCGCGCTGGATGCCCTGACCCGGGCTCACCTGCAGGACTCTCTGATGGAGATTCAGGCGGAACTGAATAATACAGTAATCATGATCACCCATGATGTCGATGAGGCGGTATTACTGTCTGACCGCATTGTGATGATGACCAACGGCCCCGCTGCGACAGTCGGCGAGATTCTGGATATCAATCTGGAGCGTCCCCGTAACCGCATCGCCCTGGCCGATGATCCTGAGTACAACCACTACCGGGCTGCCGTGCTGAGCTTCCTGTACGAGAAGCAGCGCAAGCCTGGCGAAGCCCCTGCCGAAGAGAAGCCTGCAGAAGCAGCGACTGAGACTGCCGTGTCAGAAACCTCCGATGGTGATAGCGATAATGAAGAAACAACCCACCCGCGAGAAGTAGCAAAGTGCATCAATAAAAAAACCGAGGTGGACAACCAGGCGGCCTGATCTCCAGCCTGGCCATCAACAACAAGCTACTGCTCACCTTGCCCGGCCCTGCGCCGGGCTTTTTTTGTATTCTCATCTATATCCGCAATAACCGCCCAACGCCGTTCACTCAGGATGAACGACAGGGTTATGATCGGGCCTGGAAGGCCCTCGCTACGACGATATACCTGTAGCGAGGCGCTTCCAGCGCCGACTTACATACTCACTTCAAGGCTTATCAATTAAGTGAACAACATTGTAGTTTGACCATCAGCTTTATCGCCGCTGGAAGCGCCTCGCTACAGTAACAAACAAAGTTAGTGCATATGGTGCAGGCACCACGAACAACGCATCAATTCAGTGCAGCCTCACTGCCTGATTCAAAGAAAAACACCCAATAAAAAGCCTAACCAATTGATTTTATTTAATTTTCAATAATTGGCACAAGCCATGCAATATTATCGAGTGCCTATCTTAGGCTTCTCATATCTTTTTGGACAATGGCGTTCACCCCTGGTACCTGCACAGTACCAGTTGGTGTTCGCCATTTTTTTTGCGCTTTTATACGGGCTGTAAAAGGTAACGAAATGGCAAAACCGCATCTGGTAATCATTGGTAACGGCATGGCTGGCGGTCGTCTGCTTGAGGAGATCCTTAAGCGCGACCCGGCCCGTTACCGCATTACCGTATTCGGTGCCGAGCGCTGGGATAGCTACAACCGCATTATGTTGTCACCGGTGCTGGCCGGTGAGACTGAAAAGCAGGATATCATCCTGCATACCCGGGAGTGGTATACACAACAGGGCATCGAACTGCATAGCGGCGATCCGGTTGTTCATGTAAACACGGCTCAGCAACAAGTCATCAGCCAGAAAGGGCTAACGCTGCATTACGACAAGCTGGTTTTCGCAACCGGCTCTGAAGCAGCGCTGCCCGCAAACCTGCCGGGGGAAAATACCCAGGGCATTTTCAGCTTCCGCAAAATGGATGATATTGATGCCATCCTCAGTGCCGGCCAGAACAGCCGTCGGGCCATTGTACTTGGCGGTGGTTTATTGGGGCTGGAAGCTGCCTACGGACTGAGCAAGCAGAACATTCCTGTGACTGTGATCCATCGCGGTCCCTGGTTGCTGAATCGTCAGCTGGACCCGAAGGCCGCGGAACTGCTGCGTCAGGAACTGGAGCTGCGGGACATTGAGATCCGTCTCAATTGTGAAATTCAGGACTATATCTGCACCGCTACCGATACAGGAAATGTACTGAGTGCTGTACAGATGGCCGATGACACACTGCTGAATTGTGACCTGGCAGTCATTGCCATCGGCATTACCCCGAATACAGAACTGGCCCGAAGCAGCAAACTTAATTGCCAGCGCGGCATTGTTATCAACAGCCTGCTTGAAACCAGCGCTGACTCCGTTTATGCGCTGGGTGAATGTTCTGAATTTGAAGGTGAAACTTTTGGTCTGGTGGCGCCAATCTGGGACCAGGCACAGGTTCTGGCTGATCAACTTTGCCAGACAGCTGATAGCCATTTTGAACTGTCTCCCTACGCGACCAAGCTGAAAGTGTCCGGTATTGATCTGTTTTCCGCTGGCGAGTATCTGGACCAGGAAGATACTGAATCACTGGTCTATGAGGATCCGGAACACAGCGTCTATCGCAAACTGATTTTTCGCGGACAGACACTGGTCGGCACCGTGCTGTATGGCGCAGTGCAGGATGGCCAGTGGTATTTCGATCTGATTCAGGCAAATACCGATGTCCGCCATCTGGCACCGGTGATGTTGTTCGGTAAGCAGTACTGCAAGGCACTGCTTGCCGAACAGCCATCATCCAATATAGCCATTGAGGCTGAACCCCACACAGAATTTGTCTCTGACACCTTGCTGCCCCCCGGCGCAACCCCGATTTCTGCCAGCGAGCTGGCTTCAGGAGTGACCCCATGAGTAAAACAAAATTAGTTGTCGTTGGTAACGGCATGGTTGGCCATCAGTTTTTACAGAGTCTTGCCGACAGTGGCCAGCTGGCCCGGTACGACATCACCGTATTCTGTGAAGAGAGCCGCCTGGCCTATGACCGGGTGCATCTGAGCGCCTACTTTTCCGGCTCCAGCGCCGAAGATCTGGCCATGGGTGATGCCGACACTTACCGCAGTTGGGGTCTGAATGTTCTGACCAATGAGCAGGTCACCAGCATTGTCCGGGAAGCCAACCTGGTGACGACCGATCAGGGTACCACGCTGTACTATGACAAACTGATTCTGGCTACCGGCTCCTACCCGTTTGTGCCTCCGGTGCCAGGTCATGATCGTGACCATTGCCTGGTCTACCGCACCATTGATGATTTGGATGCCATCGCTGCGGCTGCAGAACAGTCAAAGGTTGGCGTGGTTGTCGGTGGTGGTTTGCTGGGTCTGGAAGCGGCCAAAGCTCTGAAAGATCTGGGACTGGAAACCCATGTGGTTGAGTTTGCCCCGCGTCTGATGGCGGTACAGCTGGATGATGGTGGCGGTGCGATGCTGCGTCATAAGATCGAAGATCTGGGTGTATCGGTCCATACCGGTAAGAATACTCAACTGATTGATGACGGTGAGCAGTGTTTCCACAAGATGAACTTTGCCGACGGTGAAGTACTGGAAACCGACCTGATTCTGTTCTCCGCCGGGATCCGTCCCCGTGATGAACTGGCCAGAGAAGCTGACCTTGAGCTGGGCGAACGGGGGGGCATCGTCATCAACAACAGTTGCCAGACCTCAGATCCCGATATCTATGCCATTGGTGAGTGTGCTCTGTGGAATAAGCAAATCTTCGGCCTGGTTGCACCTGGCTATCAGATGGCCAAAGTTGCGGTTGATCACCTGAACGGTGGTAGCGAGCAGTTCACCGGTGCGGATATGAGCACCAAGCTGAAACTGATGGGTGTGGATGTTGCCAGTATCGGTGATGCCCATGGCCGTACACCTGGCAGCATCAACTATACCTTTGTCGATGAGCGTGCCGAGGTATACAAAAAACTGGTGGTATCAGAGGACGGCAAAATTCTGCTGGGAGCCATTCTGGTGGGCGATGCCGAAGAGTACGGTACCCTGCTGCAATACATGCTCAACGGCATCCACCTGCCTGAGTATCCGGACACGCTGATTCTGCCAAACCGGGGTGATGATCACCAGACCGGTCTGGGGGTTGCTGCACTGCCTGAAACCGCTCAGATCTGCTCCTGCCATGATGTCACCAAAGCTGATGTCCGGGCAGCTCTGGACGGTGGTTGCTGCACCGTAGGCGATGTTAAAGGGTCAACTAAAGCCGCGACCGGCTGCGGCGGTTGCGCTGCCCTGCTAACTGATCTGGTCAACCACGAACTGGAAGAGATGGGTGTCGAGGTAAACCGGGATATCTGTGAACACTTCCCCTATACCCGTCAGGATCTCTATAACCTGATCCGCGTTAACGGTATCCGTTCCTTTGAAGCGCTGCTGGCAGAGTACGGCAGTGGCCACGGCTGCGAGATCTGTAAGCCTGCGGTCGGCAGTATCCTTGCCTCCTGCTGGAACGATTACATCCTTGAGAAACCGCATATTCAACTGCAGGACACCAACGATACCTTTATGGCGAATATGCAGAAAGACGGTACTTACTCGGTTGTCCCCCGAGTGGCGGGCGGCGAAATCACCCCGGACAAGCTTATCGTAATCGGTGAGGTCGCGAAGAAATATAACCTGTATACCAAGATTACCGGCGGACAGCGGGTTGACCTGTTCGGTGCACGCCTGGAACAACTGCCACTGATCTGGCAGGAACTGGTAGATGCAGGTTTCGAAACCGGCCATGCCTACGGTAAATCCCTGCGTACAGTGAAATCCTGTGTCGGCAGCACCTGGTGCCGCTTCGGTGTCGATGACAGTGTCGGCCTGGCAATTGAACTGGAAAACCGCTACAAGGGCCTGCGCGCCCCACATAAGATCAAATTTGCCGTATCCGGTTGTACCCGCGAATGTGCCGAAGCACAGAGTAAGGATATCGGTGTGATCGCCACCGAGAACGGCTGGAACCTCTACGTCTGCGGTAACGGCGGCATGAAACCCCGTCATGGAGATCTGTTCGCTACCGATCTCGATAAAGAGACACTGGTGCGCTACATCGACCGTATTCTGATGTTCTACATCAAGACTGCCGATCGCCTGCAACGCACCTCGGTGTGGATGGAAAATCTGGAGGGCGGTCTGGAATATCTGCAACAGGTGATCATCAACGATTCTCTGACACTGGGTGAAGAGCTGGAACAACAGATGGATCTGGTGGTGGATAACTATCAGTGCGAATGGAAAACCACGCTGAACAATCCGGAAGCTCTGAAGCGTTTCCGCCCGTTCGTGAATGCACCTGAAGCACAGGACGACAATATTCTGTTTATTGAAGAGCGTGATCAGCCTCGCCCGGCAACCCGCGAAGAACGTCAGGCTGCGACCGCTGAGCCGATCAAACTGGTCGGTTAATAACAACTGCTTAGGAGGATTCCGATATGAGCCAATGGACCCACGTATGCAATCAGTCCGATCTGGTTGAAAACTCCGGTGTCTGCACACTGGTAGAAGACAAGCAGATCGCCCTGTTCTATCTGCCCACCGAAAATCAGGTATTTGCGCTGGCCAATTTTGACCCGTTCGGTGAAGCCAATGTCCTGTCCCGGGGGCTGATCGCATCCCAGGGCGAAGATCTGTATGTCGCTTCACCCTTGTACAAACAGCATTTCTGTCTGCGTACCGGACATTGCCTTGAAGACAGAGAGATGAGCATTCAGGCATGGTCAGCCCGCTGTATCGACGGCAAGGTCGAGATCAGCCTGTAAGGTAATAATCTGTATTTGTAATCAAAGGTCACCGGATATGCATCAGTCAGCTAATCACTCTGAAACCACTAAGATAAAAACCACCTGCCCATACTGCGGCGTCGGGTGCGGGGTTATCGCCGAGGTCAGAGACGATAAGCTGATTGCGGTGTCCGGTGATACTGAGCACCCGGCCAATCTTGGACGCCTCTGCGTAAAGGGTTCAAGCCTGCATGAAACCACTCATCTGGAAGGCCGTCTGCTGAAACCGATGGTGGATGGTCGGACGACAAGTTGGTCGAACGCCATCGACCGGGTTGCTTTAGGCTTCAGTGAAATAATCGAAAAACATGGCCCGGATGCTGTCGCATTCTATCTCTCAGGGCAGATCCTGACTGAAGACTATTACGTTGCCAATAAGCTGATGAAAGGATTTATCGGCAGCGCCAATGTCGATACCAATTCCCGGCTTTGCATGGCCTCTGCCGTGGTTGCCCATAAGCGGGCATTCGGCGCAGACTTAGTACCGGGCTGCTACGAAGATCTGGAACTGGCCGATCTGCTGGTTCTGACCGGCTCCAATACCGCCTGGGCTCACCCGGTTATTTTCCAGCGCATCAGTGCCGCCAAACAGGCTCGACCGGAAATGAAGGTGGTGGTCATCGATCCCCGCCGCACCGCCACCTGCGATATTGCCGATCTGCACCTGCCGTTATCTCCGGGTAGCGATGGTTATCTGTTTTCCGGACTGCTGCGCTATCTGGCGGATAACGAATCCCTGAATCAGGACTTTATCAACCAGCATTGCGAAGGTTTTGAAGACAGCCTGAAAGCTGCCAGAGAGGTCACTCCTTCTGACAAACAGGTAGCAAAACTGAGCGGATTAAAGCTATCCGATCTGCAAACCTTTTATCGCTGGTTCGCGGACACTGAGCGAACGGTCACTCTGTTTTCTCAGGGTATCAACCAGTCCTCCAGCGGTGTGGATAAAGGCAATGCCATTATCAACTGCCATCTGGCTACCGGGCGCATTGGCAACCCGGGAGCTACGCCCTTTTCAATTACCGGACAACCCAATGCCATGGGTGGCCGAGAAGTTGGCGGTCTGGCCAATCAGCTGGCGGCTCATATGGACTTCAGTAATGAAGAAAACATCAATCTGGTCGAAGAATTCTGGCAGGCACCCAATATCGCCCGCACAGAGGGGCTGAAAGCAGTCGATATGTTTCAGGCAATTCACGATGGCCGGATAAAAGCGGTGTGGATCATGGGCACAAATCCGGCGGTGAGTCTGCCCGATGCCAATTTTGTCGCTGAAGCACTGAAAAAATGCGAGCTGGTTGTGGTGTCAGACTGTATCGCCGATACCGACACTACCGCATACGCTGACGTGCTATTACCGGCAACAGGCTGGGCGGAGAAAGACGGCACCGTTACCAATTCTGAGCGTTGCATCTCACGCCAGAAAGCCCTTCTGCCGGCAGCGGGAGAAGCCAGACATGACTGGCAGATTATCTGCGATGTTGCCTGGGCAATGGGCTATGCCGAACACTTTAACTTCCAGTCACCTGCCGCGATATTCCGGGAGCATGCGGCACTGTCAGGTTATAACAACAACGGCCAGCGACATTTCAATATATCGGGTCTGCAGAATATCGAAGCCTCTGATTACGAGACGCTGCAGCCACAGCACTGGCCCATTCATGAAGAAGGTCAGACGACGGACCGGTTATTTACCGATGGTCAGTTTCAGACCGGTTCCGGCCAGGCTCGCTGCATCGCCGTCGCGGCACAGAAGCCCGCCAGTGAAACATGTGCTGACTATCCGTTGATTATGAACAGTGGGCGGATCCGTGATCACTGGCACACCATGACACGCACCGGTAAAGCCCCCCGGCTCAGCACTCATATAGAAGAACCTTATATAGAGATACATCCGGTTGATGCTATCCGGTATGGTGTCGACCATCAGGCCCTGGTAGAAGTAAGTAGTCGCTTCGGCTCCTGCCTTGTTAAAGCGGAAGTCAGTGAAGATCAGCAACCAGGTGTTCTGTTTATGCCGATTCACTGGAGCGACAGTAACAGCGCACAAGCTAAAGTCGGTAACCTGATGTCACAGCAACGAGATCCACTCTCAGGCCAGCCGGAATCCAAGCTGGTTCCGGTCAGCGTTAAAGCTGTTCACTCACACTGGCGAGGTGTTATCTTCAGCCGCCAGAAACTGAATCTACGTCAGGTTCGCAAGATCCATTACTTCAGTGAAATACCGTTCGATAATGGTTATCGATATGAGATCAGCGGCGAAAAAACGGTACAAAACTGGCTTAATAGCCTCAGAATTGGCCTTCACTCCGATAAGAGCAAGGTTGAGCTGCGCAGTTGTCAGAAAGCAATCTACCGACTGGCCATGTTTGACGAAAAGGGGCTTGATGAAAAAGAGTTTGATGGCCAACAAGCGGATCAACTCAAGCTGATTATTATGACAGAACGACAGCGCCCCGAGATTGCTAATCGCTGGCTGGAGTCATTGTTCAATGAAAAGATAACATCCGGCCAGCGTATGGCTATTCTGGCGGGTTTTCCAACCGAGCCTCAGCTGGACTGCGGAAATATAGTCTGTAGCTGCTTTCAGGTGGGTGAGAAAACTATTCAGGCAGCAATTACAGCAGGCGCTGCGGATTATGAAACACTGGCAGACGAACTGAAATGCGGCACGAACTGTGGTTCATGCATTCCGGAAGTAAAATCCCTGCTCAGTGCCTGAACAGTTTCATAGATCAGGTTTATCGGGGCTTTTATAGGATCTATCAAAAAATAAAGCTGAATAAACCATTATCGTAAGCGATACAGGCCCAGATAACCCAGGTCATATGCAGCATCAAAAATACTGCAGCAGAGCCCATATCTTTGGCGCGACCGGCCAGTTCATGATACTCCGGCCCCCAGCGATCAACCACCGCCTCAATGGCTGAGTTGACGATCTCAAACGCCAGCACCATGAAGCAGCAGGCCAGCAATAGCGCCAGCTGAATACCACTTTCAGCCAGCCAGAAGGCTGCCGGGACCATCACCACAAGCGCAGCAACTTCATAACGAAATGCGGGTTCTTCCTGCCAGGCCGCTTTTAATCCCTGTACGGAATACTTGGTCGCAAAATAGAATCGCTTCAGTCCGGTTTTTTTAATCTGATGCATCACTCTGAACGCCGACAATAGTAAAGCGTCATTAAAGCATGATTCTCATAGCCAAACTATTTCGATGAGGTTAAACAACTGTTTCTACAGACAGTTTTTATGCAATTTACTTAATAAAGCCGGTATCGGGTGCTATAGTTAGCCTACAGTTAATAACAATCCCCGCCACGGAAGACCCCTTAGAAAATAGTTCTTATTCTGTGCTTCTGGCACACCTGTTTCTAAGACCCAGTAAGGATTAGTTTGTTTTAGTACTCGCGAATTTCCGATGAATCTTAATGAAGTCGAAAACCGGCTGCATAGCCTGAGCCTTGATCAGCTCAGCAAGCTGCTGGAAAAGCTGGAAAATACAGTTCAAAGTAAAAAAGCCGCGCTGAAAGAAGCAAGTAAGGCACCGCCCCGTAATCAGTCAGATATCGAAAAACTGGCAGATCTGCAGGGTCTGGACCTGAGTGGTCTGATGCGGGAGATATCCAAGCGCTAAGCCTTAATTTTTACTTCTACAAATCCACCACTATCAGACATCAATCGCCAGCTCTGCTTCGTGCTAGTGATTAATGCATATTTCCTATGGCGAGCCGGAAATATCTCAGTAGTAGGAGTACTCACCACTCCAGGTTGCGTGTTTTACTGAAGCTATACAGCCAGAATAACCAACAACGGTAATCACTATAACCTGATCTTTTCTCAATCTCTGCTACCAGTGAAAGTCCGCTTCAAACCAAGCGAACGAACTGGACTTCGCTGACATGATGAGAGACTTCCACGCCGCCGCGATCGTATTCGACATCGACCTGCTGGCCACCATCGCCGCCATGATCGAAAGCGAGAACACCAAACTCCTGACCGGTGAACAAATAGGAGAGCATCACGACTACTACCAAGCCCAAGGCCTGGAAGTAAACTTCATCGGTCGCCTGAACGGCACCCTGCTCTACTTTGAAAAGAAAACCGGCCACCCATTGCCCAGCATCCACTACACCCAGCCCGACTGGCACGACCCGGACTGCTGAAGCCGACAACCCAAGCAAGCCGTTTACCCCCTACCTCAGCCAGCCCACAGTTCTCCCCACCGCTGGCCGGGATTCTTTTATCTTAATCAGATTCAATCTAAACTTTCGCACCCGTAACTTCTATTGGAGCCTAAATGATTGCTATGGAAATCCCATCCTGGTTTATATCTTTTTGCACAACACTACTAGCAGCTTTTTTTGGTTACCTAATCGCAGTAAAGAAATTCAAAAAAGAAAAGCTCTGGCAAGAAAAGTACGAGTCTTATCAAGCAGTTCTTTCAGCTCTGGAGGCAATGCTTTTATGGGCAAATGAAACTTATTGTCGAGAGAAGATGATCCCAACAAAGGGTACTCACGCAGCCGTTGGTGATGGGAAGCAAAGCTTTTCTGAAGCTCGCAGAGTCATCGCGAAAACAACATGCATAGGTAAATTATTGCTATGCCAAGAAGTAATCGATGAGCTCGATATACTAGAAACGGAGCTCTGGAATGAGAACTTCAGAGCAGATGAACAAAACTATTATCCTAATACATTTGAAGAATCTGAAGCTATATCAGAGCATGCTAAGAATATCGAAAAGATTGTCCAACCAAGACTGGAGAAGATCATTGAGCTCGCCAAAAAGGATCTTCAATAAGTTCAGTTTTGCTGCTTGATACGAAAACTAATGTAGTTTGTGTCTTAATAAGTAAATCCTACTACTGAGGCGAGTACCCTTTCGCTAAGGAATACAATTTTTTAAAGTTCATTGCGAAACGAGAGTCTTCGTCATTGGCCTCTTTGTACCTGTCCCTCTCGCTTTTGATGTAAGCAAACAATGGTTTTACCCCGATTTGTCGGACACCTAGTTAAGAGTAGATAATCTATCTTTAACGAGGTATTTACATGTCGAATGCACGCAGAAAATATTCTGAAGAATACAAACGTGAAGCGGTTTCACTGGCCCTTCAACCTGATG
>JAOXSA010000169.1 GCA_025800245.1 Amphritea sp.
GCATGAGCACTCTTCAGGCATAGCCTCGAGTAAACGATCAGCACCTCCATAGGAGGTGGTTTTAGGCTGACAATAAAAAACCCGGCATAAGCCGGGTTTTTGTTAAGAGTCGAAGAGATTAATCTTCAGAATCTTCTACCGCTACAGCGTCAGCTGGACGGTCAACCAGCTCAACGAAAGCCATAGGAGCGTTGTCACCTGCACGGTAACCACACTTCAGGATGCGGATGTAACCGCCTGGGCGACCTTCATAGCGAGGACCCAGTTCGTTAAACAGTTTACCGACAGCTTCTTTGCTGCGGGTACGGGCAAAAGCCAGACGACGGTTAGCAACCGTGTCATTCTTTGCCAGAGTGATCAGAGGCTCAGCAACACGACGCAGCTCTTTAGCTTTAGGCAGCGTGGTCTTGATGAGCTCATGTTCGAACAAGGACACAGCCATGTTCTTGAACATTGCTTTACGGTGTGCACTTGTACGATTGAAGTGACGACCTGATTTACGATGACGCATCTTTAATTCCTTGCCAAACTATTCAGTTAACAAACCGCGGATCAGGAAGCGACTTTATCGTCGTTTCTGATGCTCGCTGGCGGCCAGTTTTCCAGGCGCATACCCAGCGACAGACCTTTAGACGCAAGAACGTCCTTGATCTCTGTGAGCGATTTCTTACCTAAGTTCGGGGTCTTAAGCAGTTCTACTTCGGTACGCTGAATCAGATCACCGATATAGTAGATCTGTTCTGCCTTCAGACAGTTGGCGGAACGTACAGTCAGCTCCAGATCATCTACCGGACGCAGCAGGATCGGATCGATCTCTGGCTCTTCCGGTTCATCGTTAACCTGATCCTTACCACCTTCCAGATCTACGAATACAGCCAGTTGCTGCTGCAGAATAGTTGCAGCGCGACGGATGCACTCTTCAGGATCGATAGTACCGTTGGATTCGATGTCAATGACCAACTTGTCTAAGTCAGTACGCTGTTCTACACGAGCACTTTCTACTACATAAGACACCAGACGAACTGGGCTGTAGGTAGCGTCAAGTTGCAGACGACCGATGGTCCGTGACTCGTCTTCATCAGATACACGCGCGTCAGCTGGCACATAGCCGCGGCCGCGAGCGATCTTCAGTTGCATGTTAAGGCTTGCGCCTTCGCTCAGGTGAGCAATGACATGCTCTGGATTAGCGATTTCAACGTCCTGGTTCAGCTGAATATCAGCTGCAGTCACAGGACCTGCTTCGCTCTTAGACAGAGTCAGGGTTGCTTCGTCGCCGTTGTGCAACGCAACTGCAACACCTTTCAGGTTGAGCAGGATTTCGATAACGTCTTCCTGCACACCTTCAATGGTGCTGTACTCATGCAGTACGCCTTCGATCTCTACTTCAGTGACGGCACAACCCGGCATAGAAGAAAGAAGGATACGGCGTAGCGCATTACCCAGCGTATGGCCAAACCCGCGCTCCAGTGGTTCCAAAGTAACTTTTGCACGAGTTGTGCTAATTTCCTGAACGTCGATATGACGTGGGCTTAGAAACTCGTTTACTGAACGCTGCATAGTTCCACCAATTAAGAAGTCAATGATTACTTAGAATACAATTCTACGATCAGCTGCTCGTTGATGTCGGCAGACAGATCACTACGCTCTGGCAGGGACTTGAAAGTACCTTCCATTTTCGCAGAATCAACTTCTACCCACTCAACAGCGCTACGCTGAGAAGCCAGATCCAGAGCGTTTTTGATACGCAGTTGGTTCTTAGACTTTTCACGTACTGCAACAACGTCACCAGCTTGTACCTGGTAAGACGGAATGTTTACAGATTGACCGTTTACTGTAATCTGGCGGTGAGAAACTACCTGACGTGCTTCTGCACGAGTAGAGCCAAACCCCATACGATAGACAACATTGTCCAGACGCCCTTCCAGCAGCTGAAGCAGGTTAGTACCGGTCGCACCAGAGCGACGCGCTGCTTCTTTGTAGTAGCTGCGGAATTGCTTTTCCAGAACGCCGTAAGTACGACGAACTTTCTGTTTTTCACGAAGCTGCAGACCGTAATCGGACAGACGACCCCGACGAGCACCGTGTACACCTGGAACATTTTCAGCTTTACACTTACTGTCCAGTGCGCGTACACCGCTCTTCAGGAAAAGGTCGGTACCTTCACGGCGAGACAGCTTACAAGTTGGTCCTAAATAACGAGCCATATTATTACTGTCTCCGAATTAAACGCGACGTTTCTTAGGAGGACGACAACCGTTGTGAGGAATCGGTGTCACATCCGTGATGTTATTAACCTTGTAACCACAAGCGTTCAATGCACGCACTGCGGATTCACGGCCTGGGCCTGGGCCCTTAACGAAAACGTCCAGATTTTTTAGACCATACTCTTGAGCAGCCACACCTGCACGCTCCGCAGCAACCTGTGCTGCGAACGGTGTGCTCTTACGAGAACCACGGAAGCCGGAGCCGCCCGCAGTTGCCCAACTCAGGGTATTGCCCTGACGATCAGTAATAGTAATGATCGTGTTGTTAAAAGAGGCATGGATGTGAGCGAAACCGTCAACAACCTGCTTTTTAACCTTCTTACGTGTGCGATTACCTGGCTTAGCCATATTGGAAATTCCTATCGCTTACCACTTACTTACGGATTGGCTTACGTGGGCCTTTACGGGTGCGCGCATTAGTTTTAGTGCGCTGACCACGGAGAGGCAGACTGCGACGATGACGCAGACCACGGTAACAGCCCAGATCCATCAAGCGTTTGATGTTCATGGATACTTCACGGCGAAGATCACCTTCAACTGTCAACTTGGCGATTTCGCCACGTACGTTGTCCAGTTGATCTTCTGACAATTCTGCGATCTTAGTGGATTCATTAATTCCACAAGCAGCGCAGATATCCTTCGCTGTGGTGCGGCCAATTCCGAAGATGTAAGTCAATGAAATTACCGCATGCTTATTGTCAGGAATATTGACGCCAGCTATACGGGCCATTCAATTTACTCCAACTTATTAGCATGACACCTGCCCCAATGGCAGGTACTGCAAATTCTTCTATTAATGGAAGGCGCGAGATTCTACCCTTTGATCAAAAATAAATCAAGGGTTCGCACCTTCCACTCCCAGACCAGGTTAATTAACCCTGGCGCTGCTTGTGTCGTGGTTCAACTTTGCAGATAACCCGCAGAGTACCGTTACGACGTACGATCTTGCAGTTACGGCAGATTTTCTTAACAGATGCACGTACTTTCATGATCAACTCCAGTAGTGGGGACTAGCGCAGCAGGCCAGAACCGCCACCTTTAAGATTCGACTTCTTCATCAGAGATTCATACTGATGTGACATCAGGTGTGACTGTACTTGTGCCATGAAATCCATCACAACAACAACTACGATCAGCAGTGATGTACCACCGAAGTAGAAAGGTACATTCCAGGCGACTACCAGGAACTGAGGCATCAGAGATACCGCAGTGATGTACAGGGCACCAAACAGTGTCAGGCGACCCAGTACGTTATCGATGTACCGAGCAGATTGCTCCCCTGGGCGAATACCCGGGATGAATGCACCAGATTTCTTCAGGTTATCCGCTACATCTTTCGGATTGAAAACAATCGCAGTGTAGAAGTAACAGAAGAAAATGATACAAACAGAAAACAGCAGGATGTACAGCGGCTGACCCGGACCCAGCGCTAAAGCGACATCCTGTAGCAGTTCCATACCTTCAGTCTGACCAAACCATTGGCCAAGTGAGGCTGGGAACAGCAGAATACTTGAAGCGAAGATCGGCGGAATAACACCCGCCATATTGACCTTCAGCGGCAGATGACTGGACTGTGCAGCGTACATACGACGGCCCTGTTGGCGCTTCGCGTAGTTAATGGTGATACGGCGTTGGCCGCGTTCCATAAACACTACAAAGCCCACAGTAGCAATCGCCAGTACAGCAATAGCCAGCAGCGCCAGGATATTCAGATCACCCTGGCGGGCTGCTTCAAAGGACTGACCGATTGCACTTGGCAAACCAGCCACAATACCAGCGAAGATCAGAATCGAGATACCGTTACCGATACCACGCTCAGTCACCTGCTCACCCAGCCACATAAGGAACACAGCGCCTGCAACCAGAGTCACAACTGCTACAAAGTAGAAGCTGAAACCGGTGCTGAATGCCACGCCCTGGTTAGCCAGGCCGACTGCCATACCGAACGACTGTACAGTCGCCAGGATAACAGTACCGTAACGGGTGTACTGATTGATCTTACGACGACCAGCTTCCCCTTCTTTCTTCAACTGTTCCAGAGTAGGGCTTACTACCGTCGCCAGCTGCATGATAATCGATGCAGAGATGTACGGCATGATACCCAGAGCGAGAATACTCATACGCTCCAGTGCACCACCAGAAAACATGTTGAACAGACTCAGGATTGTGCCCTGGTTCTGATCGAAGAGTTGAGCCAGACGATCAGGATTGATACCAGGTACCGGAATATGTGCACCGATACGGTATACAACGATCGCAATAAGTACGAACAACAGACGAGATTTAAGCTCGCCCAGGCCGTTCTGATTGCCTGCTGGTACTGGTCCTTTCTTAGCCATTTAGTCCTCGACTTTTCCGCCTGCAGCTTCAATTGCAGCCAGCGCGCCTTTGGTCACTTTCAGACCTTTAACGGTAACTGCTTTGTTGATTTCACCGGACAGGATCACGCGAGCGCGCTTGATGCTGTCTTTGATGATATCCGCTTTTTTCAGTGCTTCCAGATCGATCACGTCCGCATCAACCTTAGCCAGCTCGTTCAGGCGAATTTCAGCAACGAATGCTGCCTGACGAGAGGTAAAGCCGAACTTAGGCAGACGACGCTGCAGTGGCATCTGACCACCTTCGAAACCTGGCTTCACAGAACCGCCGGAGCGGGATTTCTGACCCTTATGGCCACGACCACCGGTTTTACCCAGGCCGGAACCAATACCGCGGCCAACGCGCTTAGGCGCTTTCTTGGAACCGTCGGCAGGACTCAGTGTATTAAGACGCATAATGGACTCCTTATTCGCCTTCTACACGAATCATGTAGTTTACTTTGTTGATCATACCGCGAACGGAAGGAGTGTCTTCCACTTCAACAGTGTGACCGATACGGCGCAGACCAAGACCCTTAACGCACAGTTTGTGCTTAGGCAGGATACCGATGGTGCTGCGTACAAGTGTTACCTTGAGAGTAGATGCCATCGTTGATTACCCCAGAATGTCTTCTACGGACTTACCGCGCTTAGCAGCAACATCTTCAGGAGATGTCATGCCAGCCAGACCGTTAATAGTTGCGCGAACAACGTTTACTGGATTAGTAGAGCCGTAGCACTTAGCCAGTACGTTGTGTACACCTGCCAGTTCCAGTACTGCACGCATCGCACCACCTGCGATTACACCGGTACCTTCAGATGCAGGCTGCATGTAAACCTTGGAAGCACCGTGACGCGCTTTTACAGGATACTGCAGAGTAGTGCCGTTCAGGTCTACTGTGATCATGTTACGACGTGCTTGTTCCATTGCTTTCTGAATAGCAACAGGTACTTCACGTGCTTTACCACGACCGAAACCAACGCGGCCATTACCGTCACCAACAACAGTCAGAGCGGTGAAACCGAAAATACGACCACCCTTAACTACTTTGGCAACACGGTTAACCTGTACAAGCTTCTCTTGCAGGTCACCGTCTTTCTGTTCGTGATTTGCCATTGTCAAACCCCTTAGAATTCCAGGCCGCCTTCACGGGCTGCTTCTGCCAACGCTTTAACACGTCCATGGTATTTAAAACCAGAACGGTCGAAAGCAACCTTAGATACGCCAGCGTCTTTAGCGCGCTGAGCGATCAGTGTGCCTACTTTAGTAGCGGCATCAGTGTTACCAGTAGTCTCACTACGCAGTTCTTTTTCTACAGTTGAAGCTGCAGCCAGAACCTTACCACCATCGGCAGAGATAACCTGCGCATAGATGTGACGTGGAGTACGGGTTACACACAGACGTACTGCGCCCAGTTCACGCATTTTGAAACGGGCACGGCGGGCACGGCGAATACGAGATGTTTTCTTTTCGTTCATGACCCTACCTTACTTCTTCTTAGCTTCTTTACGGCGAACATATTCGTCAGCGTAACGAACACCCTTACCTTTATAAGGCTCAGGCGGACGGAATGCGCGAATTTCTGCAGCAGCCTGACCCAGAGCTTGCTTATCGGCTGCTGTCAGCACGATAGTAGTCTGGCCTTCCATTGCAGCGGAAACGCCTTCAGGCAGTTCGTAATCGATTGGGTGAGAAAAACCCAGGGTCAGGTTCAGCGTGGTGCCTTTAACAGCAGCACGGTAACCAACACCTTGCAACAGCAGTTTCTTTTCGAAACCGTTGCTCACACCAACTACCATGTTGTTAACCAGAGAACGGGTAGTACCAGCCAGAGCGTTAGCAGACTTGCTGCCGTCGCGTGGGGCAAACTTCAGAGAGTTCTCTTCGTTAGTAACTTCTACAGACGGGTGTACAGACAGATCCAGGGCACCGTTTTTACCCTTAACATTGATCTGCTGACCATCAATCTTAGCTTCAACACCTGCCGGCAGAACAACGGGACTTTTAGCGACTCGAGACATCGTATTAGCTCCCTTAGAATACCGTGCAGATTACTTCGCCGCCGATACCAGCAGCGCGAGCAGCGCGATCAGTCATAACACCTTTAGAGGTGGACACGATAGCAACGCCCAGACCGCCTGCTACTTTAGGCAGCTCGGAAGCGCCCTTGTATACACGCAGAGAAGGACGGCTAACACGCTGGATAGACTCGATAACCGGCTTGCCTTCGAAGTATTTCAGTTCAACAGTCATTACAGCTTTACCTTCGCCTTCAACAGCGAAGTCAGCAATGTAACCTTCCTCTTTCAGAACTGCAGCTACAGAAGCTTTCAGTTTGGAAGCAGGCATAGTTACAGCTGTTTTTTCAGCCATATGACCGTTACGGATACGGGTTAGCATATCCGCAAGAGTGTCTTGCATACTCATGGTTTATTTTCCTTTGTGCAGCGCAATGCGGTAGCAGGAGGCGAATCCCCCTGCCCAGACCACTGTGCTTACCAACTTGCTTTTTTCAGACCTGGTACATCACCACGCATAGCTGCTTCACGCAGTTTGATTCGGCTCAGACCGAACTTGCGATAAACAGCGTGTGGACGACCAGTAACCTGACAACGACGCACCTGACGAACAGGGTTAGCATCGCGTGGCAGCTTTTGCAGAGCTACCTGTGCTTCCCAGACTTCATCTTCAGAAGAAGCTGGGTTTTTGATGATTGCCTTCAGAGCAGCACGCTTCTCAGCATACTTAGCAACCATTTTTGCGCGTTTAGCTTCGCGCGCTTTCATACATTCCTTAGCCATTTCTCTTCACCCTTACTTTTTGAATGGGAAGTTGAGGGCTGCCAGCAGGGCACGACCTTCGTCATTTGTCTGAGCAGTGGTGGTGATGGTGATATCCATACCACGCAGTTTATCTACCTTGTCATACTCGATTTCAGGGAAGATGATCTGCTCTTTAACACCCATGCTGTAGTTACCACGACCGTCAAAAGACTTAGGGTTCAGGCCACGGAAGTCACGAATACGAGGGATAGAGATGTCAACCAGACGATCCAGGAATTCCCACATACGCGCACCGCGCAGGGTTACCTTACAACCGATTGGCCAACCTTCACGAACCTTGAAGCCTGCAATAGATTTGCGAGCCAGGGTCACAACAGGTTTCTGACCTGCGATCTGCTGCATATCTGCAACAGCATTTTCCAGCTGTTTCTTATCGCCCAGCGCTTCACCAACACCCATGTTCAGAGTGATTTTAGTGATACGAGGAACAGCCATTACGTTAGGGCAGTCCAGCTCATCTTTCAGCTGCTGCTTAACGGATTCATTATAAAGGGCTTTTAGTCTAGACATGGCATCAACTCCTATTACTTAGCGATAACTTCGCCGTTGGATTTGAAGATCCGGACTTTGTTGCCATCTTCCAGAACTTTGAAACCAACACGGTCACCTTTACCGGTTGCTGAGTTGAAGATTGCAACGTTAGATACAGCGATTGCAGCTTCTTTCTCAACGATACCGCCAGCTTTACCCAGCATTGGGTTTGGCTTGGTGTGTTTTTTAACCATGTTGATGCCAGACACGATCAGACGATCGTTTGCAAGAACGCGCAGAACTTTGCCACGCTTGCCCTTGTCTTTACCTGCGATGACGATAACTTCGTCGTCACGAATAATTTTACGCATTATTTATCCATCCTTTCCTACTACCCTCTCATGCTTAAAAACGCCAAGCCCTTACGAGCTTAGCGTTTTTGCATAAATCCTGACTTGCGAAAGTCGAGATTTTTTATAGCACTTCAGGCGCCAGGGAAATGATTTTCATAAACTTCTCAGAGCGAAGTTCACGAGTTACTGGGCCAAAGATACGAGTGCCGATAGGG
Source organism: Amphritea sp. (assembly GCA_025800245.1). Taxonomy (GTDB): domain Bacteria; phylum Pseudomonadota; class Gammaproteobacteria; order Pseudomonadales; family Balneatricaceae; genus Amphritea. Next base: position 8,505 of record JAOXSA010000169.1, read on the forward strand.
GCGTCGTTAGCGTTCAACAGTACCGCAGAGTTTGTATCAAAGCGGATGATTGAACCATCTGGACGACGAACACCTTTACGGGTACGTACCACAACAGCATTCAGGACCTGACCTTTTTTCACCTTACCGCGTGGAATTGCTTCCTTAACGGTAACTTTGATGATGTCACCAACACCGGCATAACGACGGTGTGAGCCACCCAGGACCTTGATACACTGTACACGCTTAGCGCCGCTGTTATCAGCAACGTCAAGCATAGATTCTGTTTGAATCATGGGTCTCTACTCCAAAATTCAGACTGTTTTCCCTGCTTCAAGAAGCCTGAAAAACAGCCTGCCAGAAGCAAAGGTGCGTTATATTACACCTTTACTGCCTGTTCTTCAATCTTAACTAGCGTCCAAGACTTACTTTTTGAAAGTGGACGGGATTCAGCGATGGTTACCACATCACCCATACCACATTCGTTCTGTTCGTCATGCGCATGCAGCTTGGTAGAGCGAGTTACGAATTTCCCGTAGATCGGGTGCTTCTCTTTACGCTCAACCAGAACGGTAATAGTTTTGTCAGCTTTGTTGCTGATAACTTTACCGGTCACAGTACGTGTACGTTTTTCTGCAGCCATTCTTAGTTACCTGCTTTCTGATTCAGTACGGTCTTAACACGTGCGATATCGCGACGCACCTGACCCAGCATGTGGTTCTGAGCCAGCTGACCAGTTGCTTTCTGCATCCGCAGGTTGAACTGATCTTTCAGCAGATCCAGCAGAACAGCTTGCAGTTCTTCAGCGGACTTCTCACGCAGTTCAGTTGCTTTCATCACATCACCGTCCGTTTAACAATGGTGGTAGCTACTGGCAGTTTTGCAGCAGCCAGCTTGAATGCTTCAGTGGCCAGATCGTCAGATACACCGCTCATTTCGAACAGTACTTTACCTGGCTTGATCTGAGCTACCCAGTACTCAACACTACCCTTACCTTTACCCATACGTACTTCCAGTGGCTTGCCGGTAATCGGCTTGTCTGGGAACACACGGATCCAGATCTTACCACCACGCTTTACGTGACGAGTCATAGTACGACGTGCAGCCTCGATCTGACGAGCAGTGATGCGACCACGACCGGTAGCTTTCAGTGCAATCTCACCGAAGCTAACAGCGCTACCGCGCTCAGCCAGACCGCGGTTGCGGCCCTTCATAACCTTACGGAATTTCAGTCTTTTAGGTTGCAGCATTGATAATTACCCCTACTTTGAACCTTTCTTCTTAGGCTGAGCATTTTTCTGAGCACGCACTTCTTCAATGCCACCCAGAATCTCGCCTTTGAAGATCCAGACTTTAATGCCAAGCACACCGTATTGAGTGTGCGCTTCATAAGTACCGTAATCGATATCAGCACGCAGGGTGTGCAGTGGCACACGACCTTCGCGGTACCATTCGGAGCGTGCGATTTCAGCACCACCCAGACGGCCACCTACCTGAATCTTGATACCTTCAGCACCCAGACGCATAGCGTTCTGTACAGAACGCTTCATAGCACGACGGAACATAACACGACGTTCCAGCTGGCTAGCTACGCTCTGAGCAACCAGTTTGGCATCCAGTTCTGGCTTGCGGATTTCTTCGATGTTGATGTGAACAGGAACGCCCATCATTTTAGAGACAGCGTTACGCAGTTTTTCTACATCTTCACCTTTCTTACCAATCACGATGCCTGGACGGGCAGTGTGAATGGTGATCTTAGCATTCTGTGCAGGACGCTCGATTTCGATGCGGCTCACAGAAGCAGCTTTCAACTGACCTTCCAGATACTCACGTACCTGAAGGTCGTTCAACAGTTTACTAGCGTATTCGTTCTTGTCTGCATACCACACAGAAGTGTGATCTTTAACAATACCAAGACGAATACCTGTTGGATTTACCTTCTGACCCATAGTGGTATCTCCTAGCAGTCAGCTACCTTAACGGTGATGTGGGAGGTGCGCTTCAGAATACGGTCAGCGCGACCCTTCGCACGCGGTTTAATGCGCTTCATCGTCATACCTTCGTCAACGAAGATCTCAGATACACGCAGCTCGTCAATGTCAGCACCTTCGTTGTGCTCTGCGTTTGCAATCGCAGACTCCAGTACTTTCTTAACGAGAACCGCACCCTTTTGAGAGCTGAAAGCCAGAATATTCAGAGCTTCGCCCACCGCTTTACCGCGGATTTGATCGGCAACCAAACGCGCTTTCTGAGCGGAGATATGGGCGCCTTTGTGCTTAGCGGCTACTTCCATTTTCTATACTCCCGATTAGCGTTTAGCTTTCTTATCCGCTGCGTGACCTTTGTAGGTACGTGTAGCAGCGAACTCGCCTAGTTTATGACCAACCATATCTTCGGTGATGAACACCGGGACGTGCTGACGGCCATTATGAACTGCAATCGTCAGTCCTACGAAGTTTGGAAAAACTGTAGAACGGCGAGACCAGGTTTTGATCGGCTTACGATCGTTGGCCTCAATTGCAGCCTCTACCTTTTTCAACAGGTGAAGGTCGATAAATGGACCTTTCTTCAGTGAACGTGGCACAGCTGTATCCTCTGATTATTTCGCTTGACGACGGCGTACGATCATCTTATCAGTACGCTTGTTCTTACGAGTTTTCTTACCTTTAGTCGGTACGCCCCATGGAGTCACTGGGTGACGACCACCGGAAGTACGACCTTCACCACCACCGTGTGGGTGATCAACAGGGTTCATCGCAACACCGCGAACGGTAGGACGAACACCGCGCCAGCGAGTAGCACCCGCTTTACCCAGACGACGCAGGGAATGCTCAGAGTTGCCTACTTCGCCCAGTGTAGCGCAGCAGTCAACCAGCACTTTACGCATCTCACCTGAACGCAGACGCAGAGTAGCGTGCGCGCCTTCACGTGCAACCAGCTGCGCAGAAGTACCAGCAGAACGTGCAATCTGAGCACCTTTACCTGGCTTCATTTCGATACAGTGGATCACGCTACCAACAGGGATGTTACGCAGTGGCAGGCAGTTACCTGGTTTAATATCAGCATTCTGACCAGAAACCAGAGTATCACCAGCTTTCACACCTTTAGGTGCGATGATGTAGCGACGCTCACCGTCAGCGTATTTCAGCAGGGCAATGTGCGCAGAGCGGTTTGGATCATATTCCAGACGCTCAACAACCGCAGGGATGTCCAGCTTATTACGACGGAAGTCAATAACGCGATAATGTTGCTTGTGACCGCCACCGATGTGACGAGTCGTGATACGACCGTAGGTGTTACGACCACCGGTCTTGCTTTTCTTCTCGACCAGAGCAGCGTGTGGCTTACCCTTGTGCAGATCCGGGTTAACAACCCGAACTACGTGACGGCGGCCAGCAGAGGTCGGTTTAGATTTAACAACAGCCATTACTCAGACCCCTCTTATTCGCCATCGATGAAGTCGATGTCGTGACCATCAGCCAGGCATACGTATGCCTTACGAACGTCAGCGCGCTTACCCATACCGCGCATAGTGCGCTTGGTTTTGCCCTTAACGTTAACGATGTTCACGCCAGTTACTTTAACGTCGAACAGTTGCTCTACAGCCTTCTTGATTTCAGGCTTGGTAGCATCTGCTGCAACGCGGAATACAACCTGCTGAGAACCTTCAGCAACGATTGTTGCTTTCTCAGAGATGTGCGGGCCTAGCAGTACTTGATAGATGCGTCCTTGGTTCATGCCAACGCCTCCTCAATTTTCTTCAGAGCAGGTACAGTCACCAGAACCTTCTCAAAGCCAACCAGGCTAACAGGATCGATGCCAGCTGCATCACGAACGTCAACGTGTGGTACGTTACGTGCAGCCAGATACAGATTCTGCTCAACGTCTTCTGTGATCAGCAGAGCGTTAGACAGCTCCAGCTCGTTCAGCTTAGCTACGAACTGCTTGGTCTTAGGCGCTTCTACCTGGAAGTTATCAACAACAACCAGACGCTCCTGACGAACCAGTTCAGAGAAGATGCAACGCAGCGCTGCGCGGTACATTTTCTTGTTAACTTTCTGAGCATGATCGCGTGGCTGTGCAGCGAAAGTTACGCCACCAGTACGCCACAGAGGACTACGGATAGTACCGGCACGTGCACGGCCAGTACCTTTTTGACGCCATGGCTTAGCACCGCCACCGCTAACTGCGGAACGGTTCTTCTGAGCCTTGGTGCCTTGACGACCACCGGCCAGGTATGCAGTAACAACCTGATGAACCAGTGATTCGTTGAATTCTTTACCAAACGCCAGATCGGAAACTTCAACGCTTCCACCAGCTCCTGCAAGATTCAGATTCATTTCAAACCCCCTCAGGCGCCAACTTTAACAGCTGACTTAACGATTACGTCGCCGCCGGTAGCGCCAGGTACAGCACCTTTAACTAACAGCAGATTGCGCTCAGCATCGATGCGAACAACTTCCAGGGATTGAACGGTTACACGCTCAGCACCCATGTGTCCAGCCATCTTCTTGCCTTTCCACACACGACCAGGAGTCTGACACTGACCAATAGAACCAGGAGCACGGTGAGAAAGTGAGTTACCGTGAGTCGCGTCCTGCATGGAGAAGTTCCAGCGCTTAACGCCACCCTGGAAACCTTTACCTTTGGACTGACCGGTTACATCAATTTTCTGACCCGCTTCAAAGCGTTCAACAGTCAGTTGATCACCAACATTAATTTCTTCGTCACCTGACAGACGGAACTCCCACAAACCGCGACCAGCTTCGGTTTCTGCTTTCGCAAAATGACCGGCTGCAGCCTTGGTTACGCGGTTAGCACGACGAGAACCTACAGTTACCTGCACAGCAGTATAACCATCAGTCTCTTCGGTCTTAACCTGAGTAACTCGGTTCGGTTCCACCTCGATGACAGTGACTGGCACAGACACGCCGTCTTCATTGAAGACACGGGTCATACCTGCTTTACGTCCGATTAAACCTACAGACATTTTTTTACCTCAAATTGCCAGTTGTGTACGGGGCTTAAACCCGCTATGGCTGCCTTAAAGGCATTCCACACGCAGATCAGTAATCTGCGCACCTGTCGTCTTAATTAGCCGAGGCTAATTTGCACTTCAACACCCGCAGCAAGATCCAGCTTCATCAGTGCGTCAACAGTTTTTTCTGTTGGCTCAACGATGTCCAGAACGCGTTTGTGAGTACGGATCTCATACTGATCACGTGCATCTTTGTTCACGTGAGGAGAGATCAGAACGGTAAAACGCTCTTTGCGAGTAGGAAGTGGGATCGGACCATGCACCTGAGCACCTGTACGCTTAGCAGTCTCTACGATCTCCTGAGCGGAAGAGTCAATCAGGCGATGATCAAAAGCCTTCAGACGAATTCTGATTTTCTGGTTTTGCATTTTAATCACAATTCCTAGATTAAAAAACGGCTTGCGCCGACCTAACCCCATTTAACGGGGTAGCGCATTCTACTTAGCCCCCCTGGGTAAGTCAAGGGATATTGTTTATAGAATAAACAGTACACTTTTCAGACAGATAACCTAAAGCCAGGAACAAGACCCTGACCCAATAGCCGGCAACAAAAGCAGCTACAAAACTGACAGAGAAAGAAACCAACAGAATCATTTGCGAACGCAAATGCGAGCGAGTAAAACCCAGCAAAGTTTCTTTGCGCCAGCTTTTACAATGTGACGCTTGATATGGCCGCACAGTAGTTCGATAGCAAACTGCTCCAAAGCCGTATCAAGCGCCCAAAAAAAAGCCTCCCGAAGGAGGCTTTTTTCAGATCAGAGAGTATTACTCGATGATCTTAGATACAACGCCTGCACCTACAGTACGACCACCTTCACGGATCGCAAAACGCAGACCTTCTTCCATCGCGATTGGGTTGATCAGAGTAACGTCCATTTTGATGTTATCGCCTGGCATTACCATTTCAACGCCCTCTGGCAGCTCACAAGCACCAGTGATGTCAGTTGTACGGAAGTAGAACTGTGGACGGTAGCCCTTGAAGAATGGAGTGTGACGACCACCTTCATCTTTGGACAGTACGTATACTTCACCTTCGAAACGAGTGTGAGGA
>JAOXSA010000204.1 GCA_025800245.1 Amphritea sp.
AGGTGCTTGAAGCGGGGGCGACAACAGAGGGCTCGCGTTACAACAATAAACTCAGGTTGATTTCGATGCAGACGCCTTACCGCCCTAAGCGCTGCCCGGATAAAGTGCCATTTATTGAAGGCATTCAGACAGCCACCGTCACCGGCCCAGTGGGTGAAGAGATCTATACCGATGATCACGGCCGTGTCAAAGTGCAGTTCCACTGGGATCGTGAAGGTCAGCTGGATGAGAACACTACCTGCTGGGTGCGGGTAAGTCAGAACAGTGCCGGAGGTGCATTTGGCAGCCTGTTTATACCGCGTATCGGCGATGAAGTGATTGTTGATTTTATCGAAGGAAATCCGGATCGACCGATTATTACCGGGCGCGTCTATCACGGCCACAATATGCCTCCGTATTCTTTGCCGGAGCACAAAACCCGATCGACGATAAAAACCCAGTCCACCAAAGACGGGGAAGGCTATAACGAAATCCGCTTTGAAGACCGCAAGGGTGAAGAAGAGATTTTCATCCGGGCGGAAAAAGATCTCGATCAGCGCACCTTAGATACCCATAAACAGTGGGTAGGTAACGATCATCAACAACGGGTTGAGCACAACGAATATCGCGAGTTTTATAACGAAGAACACGCCCTGACCCAGGGCGATTATCACCGGGAGGTGAAAACCCACTATAACCACACCGTGGCACCGGATTACCACACGCAGATTGGTAAGACCGGCTACCAGCATGCCGGTAATGGAGCGGACTGGAAAGCGGGGCAGAAAATTCTGTTTGAGGCCGGTAATGAAATTCTGATTAAGGCCGGCGGCAGTACCATCACTATCAACCCGGCAGGCGTGAATGTGAACGGTGCGGCGATTAATCTGAACGGCGGAGGTGGTGGCGGTAGTGCTAAAGCGGCTGCACCGGTTGCTCCGGAACCGCCATTAGAAGCGGATTTGGATCAGGCTGGATATGTGACAGAAGGGAAAGCGGCGCAAACGCCCTGGCAGCCAGTCCCCGCCTTCGGGTATCAGGATATGGTGGGTAAAAAGTCGGCGCTGTTAGCCGAAACCTGCACCTGCTTTAAAGG
>JAOXSA010000218.1 GCA_025800245.1 Amphritea sp.
CAGACAAGCTCAGTGACGAACTGAGAGTTGTGGCCAACGGCCCGACATCCCGGTCCGGTTTTATCGCTCTTCAGGAGTGGTTGCAACAGCAGGGTATCGAACCTGCCCGGCTACTGTTCAGCGGCTCTCATCAACAGAGTCTGTTGTGGATAAAAGAGGGGCGGGCTGATCTGGCCGCGATTGATGCCCATAGCTGGCACTGGTTAAAGGACGATACTCTGGCCATTCTGGATCGGACCGAAACAGCTCCGACACCGCCCTATGTAATGCACAGCCGAAGTCCTGTCAGCGCAAAATCTATGCGCCAGGCTCTGAGAATCGTGCTGCTACAAAATTTCGGCGAGATCGGGATCTCAGCTCTATTACAGAGTGAAAAAGAGTTGTATCGGGCCTGTGCCATCAGGCCCTTGGAAACGGCAGCGCAATCACCTGATCAATCTGGTCTGTTCCCAGCGCCAGCATAACCAGCCGATCTACCCCCATCGCCACACCGGAGCAATCAGGCATACCGGCCTGCAATGCATCCACCAGCAGCTGATCCGTTGGCCGCTGTGGTAGCCCTTCTTCAGCGCGTTGCTGAATATTCTGCTGAAAGCGTCGGGCCTGTTCGGCGGCATCGGTCAGCTCATGATAACCATTGGCGAC
>JAOXSA010000153.1 GCA_025800245.1 Amphritea sp.
GGACGCTGCTCATGAATGGTATATATCCTATGAACGCCGGAACAGAGGTCCACCCAGGGATTGGGCTGGGTTAGTGACTGCCCTCCTTGATCGTTTTGGTTCAAACATACGGTCACAGGAGGCGCAGTCGCAGCTTATGTCTATTTCACAGGGGAACCGTGCTGTGCGGGACTACGCTAGCCAGTTTGAAACACTACTGGGTCGCCTGGATTCGTATGATGAAGGGCTTATGCTTAATCAGTTTATATGGGGATTGCAGCCCGATCTAGCTAGGTCTATAAGCCTGCACTATCCCAATACCATTGCTAAAGCCGTTTCGTTGGCAGAGACCACGGAACTGGCTGTTAAGGCATCACGCAGACCCGGTACTAAGATGAGTACAGGTGGAAATCAGGCAAAAGGCCCCAACCAACAAAATCGGGGGCAAGGCCAATGGAGATGGCGGGGAGGTAACCGAGGTGGACGAAGAGGCGGAAGTTCGATGGGATCGGCTAGGGGTAACGCCCGAGGCCGAGGAGGACGTGGACGTAGTTACT
>JAOXSA010000154.1 GCA_025800245.1 Amphritea sp.
ATGCCGATATTCAGGTGGAGATGATGAAGGACCTGATGCAACTGCTGACCCGTGGTACTCAGTGGCTGTTGCGCCATTACCGTGATGACATCAGCATGCAGAGCTGTATCGACACCTATAAGGCTTCTATCGATCAGGTTGTGGTATCTGCGGATCAGATTCTCAGTGTGATTCCGCCGAATCGTCTTGAAGGTAAGTACGAGCGTTATGCTGAAGCCGGTGTGCCTGAGCGTATTGCCGCATTCTGCGCCGGTAATGAAAGTATCTACTGGCTGCTGGATGTGATTGATGTGGCCAGTGCGATGGATGAGAACGTCGAAGATGTGGCACGTACATACTTTGAGTTGGGTTCAACACTGAATCTGGTATGGCTGGATCAGCAGATTCGTGAATTTAACGCGGTCAATCACTGGCAGGCACTGGCGAAGAACAGCTACCGTATCGAGCTGGATAACCAGCAGCGAGTGCTGACTCAGAAAGTGCTGCAGTGTGGCAATGGTGATTGTCCTTCCGAGCAGCGCCTGGACATCTGGCAGCAGGACAACGCTTCTTTGCTGGAGCGCTGGCACGGAACTTTGCATGACATTCAGAACACTAAGCTGATCGATTGTGCGATCTTCTCTGTGGCGCTGAGTGTTCTGCTGGAACTGGGCTGATAAAACTCAGACTGAGTGTTGATTTAAAAAGCGGCGCAGCAATCCTGCGCCGCTTTTTTTATTCCAGTACAGTACTCAGAGAGAGTAATTGCTTATAGGCATGCCTGCAGGATTTCATTAGACTTCCCGCCAGAGCAGGTTTGTCGGCTGTTATTGATCTACCGGGTAGTACTGATGGTGATACTGAGTTTTGTTATTTATCTGGCCTTGTTGCTGGCGATAGGTTATTTCGCTTACCGATGCACAGACAGCTTTTCTGGTTATCTGATCGGTGGCCGACGTGTCGGCGCGCTACCTGCTGCGTTAAGTGCCGGTGCTTCCGATATGAGTGGGTGGTTATTACTGGTTCTTCCGGGTATCGCTATGATGAATGGCTACAGCTCTTTCTGGATTGCAGGCGCACTGTTGCTGGGAACCTGGCTCAACTGGTTGCTGATTGCACCGCGACTTAGGGTGTATTCTCTGGAAGCGGGTGATTCACTGACACTGCCAGCTTATTTTGAGAACCGTTTCGGTGATTCCAGTGGTGTGCTCAGAACTGTATCGGCTCTGATTATTCTGTTGTTTTCCCTGTTTTATCTTTGTGCCGGCATGATTGCGGCCGGGCTTTTACTGGAAACTGCGTTCGGGATCAATTTTAGTCTGGCGGTATTACTCTGTGGTCTGGCCGTACTCTGCTACACACAGTTGGGTGGTTTTCTGGCGGTATCCTGGAGTGATGTGCTGCAGAGCCTGATTATGCTGTTCACTCTGATTCTGGTGCCCTGGCTGCTGATTGACGCGATGGGTGGAATCGATCTCAGTCTGGCGCAGGTCAGTTCACGCAATCCCGATCTCCTCAATGCGCTGACAGATGCTGAAGGTCAGACACTGACGTTCATGAGTCTGTTGGGTACGCTGGGGTTAGGGCTGGGGTATTTTGGCCAGCCTCATATTCTGACCCGTTTTCTGGCTATCCGGAGCCAGACCTCGGTATCGATCGCCCGGCGTATCGCTGTTATCTGGACCGGCTTCTGTCTGACAGGAGCCTGCCTGATCGGTATTGCAGCGATCGGCTATCTGCCTGCCAGACCAGAGCAGAGTGATACCGTCTTTGTGATTGTTACTCAGGCCCTGTTTAATCCGGTTGTGGCCGGGGCATTGGTTATCGCGGTGCTGGCCGCGATTATGAGTACGGTGGATTCGCAACTGCTGACTTCGGCATCGACTGTGAGTGAAGACCTTTACCGGGCTTTGTTCAATCGTCCGGCTTCACAGACACTGTTGATCAAGGCTGGCCGGCGTTCTGTGCTGGCGCTGGCACTGATCGCAATGATTCTGGCCATGGACAGCGAGTCCCCGATTCTGGAGTGGGTAGGTTATGCCTGGGCCGGACTGGGAGCTGCTTTTGGCCCGGCTCTGATCGGTTCATTGTACTGGAAGCGCATGAATCTGTTTGGTGCTCTGACTGGGATGCTCTGCGGGGCTGTCACGGTGATCTACTGGAAGCAGAATAGCGGAGCGATGTTTGAGCTATATGAGCTGTTTCCGGGCATTGCGGCTGCAACCGTGGGCATTGTGGTCGTCTCCCTTATCACGCCGTCCCCTGGCAGTGAATTGCAGAGGTTGTTTGAGAAAGTACAGGCCAGTGTGAAGTAACTGAACCGGCTCTGTTATGGGCCTGCACCGATTCGAAAAACCTGCCGGGAGCATCTCTGCAGGTTTTTTTATGCTTTGTTTATTTAGTCGAAATGAAACAAAGAGAGGTTTGATGTGATTTTTGGGTCTTTATATCTTTTAAAAAATAATCTTTTTGTTATGCGTTGCTATAAATAATAGAGAAAATGGCTTTTTTTAACTGACTAGAATAGGGGGAATAAATTGGCCTCTCGCACTATATTAACCCGGCACCTAAATACTGGCCATTCAGGACAAACTCAAAGCCGCATATCAAGGCAGGGCTTGCAGGTAATAGTCGCTCTATTGGCAAAAGCCGTCACGCAGAGATGCGGCTTTGAGTTTGTCCCTAACAATATGTTTTAAAAAGAAAGGTCGCCCTTTGCTTGCCCCCGGACGGCGTTATCAGTGTTGGAAGTAGAATGACTACTCCTGCACACTGATGTCTTGCCGAGAACAAGCAAAGGACGACTGAATAACCGGTATTTAGGTGCCGGGTTAATATCAATCAGAACAGAGGCATAAATGACTGAAGGTGAGATATGACTCAGAACACTGACCTGCTCCGTACTCAGATACGGGAACACTACCTGGCAGATGAAAACCAGGTGATTCGCACACTGATGGCCAATGCAAAGATGACCGTCGAAGACCGTGCTGCAATTTCTGAACGCGCCGCAGAGCTGGTGACAAAAGTCCGTAATGAAAGCTCACCTTCTATGATGGAAAAATTCCTGGCTGAGTACGGTCTGACCACCAAAGAGGGCGTTGCCCTGATGTGTCTGGCGGAAGCGCTGCTGCGGGTGCCGGATGCGGTGACCATCGATGCTCTGATCGAAGATAAGGTGGCCTCCGGTAACTGGGGCGATCATCTGGGGCAATCCAACTCTTCACTGGTTAATTCCTCTACCTGGGCACTGCTGCTGACCGGCAAGCTGATTGCGCCAACCGAGGATAAAGGTGTTACCAACACCATCCGGGGCATGGTTAAACGATTGGGCGAACCTCTGGTACGTACCGCTGTGGGACAGGCGATGAAAGAGCTGGGTCGTCAGTTCGTTCTGGGCCGTACCATTGAGGAAGCAACCAAGCGTGCTCAGAAACTGGAAAAGCAGGGTTACTCCTATTCCTACGATATGCTGGGTGAAGCGGCGCGTTCTGATGCTGATGCACTGCGCTATCACCGTGCCTACTCTGAGGCGATCACTAAACTGACCCCTGCCTGCGTGCATGATGATATCCGCATGAATCCGGGTATCTCTGTGAAACTGTCAGCTCTGCATCCTCGCTATGAGTTTGCCAAGCAGGAGCGGGTGATGGCTGAGCTGGTTGATCGTACCCGGGTCCTGGCTGTGCAGGCAAAACAGGCCAATATGGGCTTTAACATCGATGCTGAAGAAGCGGACCGTCTGGATCTGTCACTGGATGTGATCGAGGCGGTGTTGTCAGCCCCTGAACTGGCAGGCTGGGATGGCTTCGGTATTGTGGTACAGGCATTCGGTCAGCGTACCTCGTTTGTACTGGACTGGCTCTATCAGTTGGCTCAGCGTCTGGATCGTAAGATCATGATCCGCCTGGTAAAAGGCGCCTACTGGGATGCTGAAGTCAAACGGGCTCAGGAACTGGGTCTGGAGAGTTTCCCCGTTTACACCCGCAAAGTGAATTCTGACGTATCTTATCTGTGCTGTGCTGAAAAGCTGCTGGCTATGACTGATCGGATCTATCCGCAGTTTGCGACTCACAACGCGCATTCCGTATCAGCTATTCTGCATCTGGCGCGCAATATCAGCGTTGAAAAGTACGAGTTCCAGCGTCTGCACGGTATGGGCGAATCCCTGCATGATGCCGTTCTGAAAGCGAATAACACCCGCTGTCGTATCTATGCACCCGTGGGTGCTCATCAGGATTTGCTGGCGTATCTGGTCCGTCGACTGCTGGAAAATGGTGCTAACAGTTCCTTCGTAAACCAGATTGTTGATACCCGGATCAAGCCGGAAGAGATCGCTCGTGATCCATTTGCGGCGGTTGATGCGCTGGGTGATAACATCTCCAGTCAGTCCATTGCCCGTCCGGCAGCGCTGTTCGGAGAAGGTCGGAAAAATGCTAAGGGTTGGGATATCACCGATCCGCAACTGATGGATACGCTGGAGCAACAGCGTGGTGAATACCGTCAGTCGCAATGGCAGGCAGTACCGATGATTGCCGGTGAGGCTGCAGGCGGCAAAGAGCTGACCGTAGTTAACCCGGCGCAGCCTGACGATGTGGTAGGTACCGTGGTGTCTGCTTCTGCTGCAGATATTGAAACGGCAATTACTGCGGCTCAGCAGGGCTTTGCCAGCTGGTCTGCACTGTCTGCTGCTGAGCGGGCAGAGCGCCTGCGCAAAGTGGCTGATCTGTATGAACAGCATGCACCTGAACTGTTTGCAATGCTCAGCCGCGAAGCGGGTAAAACCCTGCTGGATGCGGTAGGTGAGTTACGTGAGGCAGTGGATTTTGCCCGTTACTATGCCGGTGAAGCTGAGCGCAATGAAGGTACCGGTGAAGCACGGGGTCTGATTACCTGTATTTCGCCATGGAACTTCCCGTTGGCGATCTTCTCTGGTCAGATTCTGGCTGCACTGGCTGCCGGTAATGCTGTACTGGCTAAGCCTGCTGATCAAACGCCGCTGGTGGCGGCCCGTGCTATTCAGCTGATGCATGAGGCGGGTATCCCTGCGGATGTGATTCAACTGCTGCCTGGCAGCGGTGTGGAAGTCGGTGCACCACTGACCTCTGACTCACGCATTGCCGGTGTTTGCTTTACCGGTTCTACTGCTACCGCGCAGCGTATCAATAAAGTGATGGCGGAGAATATGGCTCCGCATGCGCCGCTGGTGGCCGAAACCGGCGGTATGAATGCGATGATTGTCGACTCTACCGCATTGCCTGAGCAGGTTGTTCGCGATGTACTGGCATCTTCGTTCCAGAGTGCTGGTCAGCGCTGTTCTGCACTGCGGATTCTCTACCTGCAGAAAGATATTGCTGAAAACCTGCTGGAGATGCTGTTTGGCGCAATGGACGAGTTGCAGCTGGGCAATCCCTGGTTGCTGGCGACCGATGTCGGTCCGGTAATCGATCAGGCGGCTCGCGCGAAGATCGAACAGCACTGCGCTAAGTTCCAGGCGCAGGGCAAAGTACTTAAATCGATGGCCGTGCCTGAGCAGGGCCTGTTTGTGGCACCAACCGTGATTCAGCTGGACGGTATCGAACAGCTGGAAGAAGAGATTTTTGGCCCGGTACTGCATGTTGCAACTTTTGAAGCTGAAGAGCTGGATCAGGTGGTTGATTCAGTTAACAGCAAAGGCTTTGGTCTGACCTTCGGTCTGCATACCCGTGTCGATAACCGGGTCAAGCAGATCTGCAATCGCATTAAGGTCGGTAACATCTACGTCAACCGCAATCAGATCGGTGCAATTGTCGGCTCTCAGCCATTCGGCGGCGAAGGCCTGTCCGGTACCGGACCGAAAGCCGGTGGCCCGCAGTATGTGAAGCGTTTCCTGCAGGAAGCTGAGGTTGAAGGTATCAGCTCTCAGATGATGCCATCTGTAGGTGTGGCGCGTCTGCAAGGCGCTGTTGATCAGCTGGATAGCAGTGCATGGCAGGCCTGTGATGAACGCGCTCAGCAGCTTCAGGATCTGTTCCCCGCGCTGGGTATCGATTTTGCGGCACTGCAGACGGAAGCTGAGGCTATGCCGGGACCCACCGGTGAAATGAACCTGCTGTCCAGTCATGCCCGCGGTACGGTGCTGTGTCTGGGACCTGATCTGAACAGCGCACTGCGTCAGGTAGGACTGGCTCTGTCTCAGGGCAATGCGGTGGTTGTGATCGCTCCTGAGGCGGAAGCTGCACTTGCTGCTGCTCATGCCGCAGGCTTACCGGTTGTGGCCCTGAATGGTCTGCTGGAAGCGCAGGCTCTGGCTGAGGTTGCGGGCATCGCTGCGGTCACCAGTTATGCGGATACTGCTCAGCTGAGCGCCTATCGTCAGGCTCTGGCCGGACGGGACGGTATGCTGCTGCCGCTGATCACTGAGCGCAACAGTGCGGAGCGCTTCGTGCTTGAACGTCATCTGTGTATCGATACCACTGCAGCGGGCGGTAATGCCAGCCTGATTGCTGCATCGGAGTAACTTGTCAGCCATTTCTGGCTCTCATGCCGCTGTAACCCTGTGCAAGTTATGGCGGCACTTTTGCTGATACAGGGACTTTGACTTTGCTCGCCCGGATATCAGCATCCCACCGTCGGTTGCCAGCGCATTCAGTCTATGCTGATCTGACCGGCTTCTTTTCAGCCCCTCCTGTGAGGGGCTTTTTTTATCTGATGATCCTCATATTGGGGAGCAATCTGTCGACAAAAAATTGCTCTGTCGGGTTTTGCTGATACCTTTAAAGTATCGCTGGAAAGGCTGGAGTAATGTGAGCCTTTCTGACAACCTATCTGCGAGCATTCCAGTCTGGTAACTGTCTGAAGTTGTTTGCTGTACCGCCGGATATTGGAACTGAATTCCGTAGTTGTATAAGTAGCTTGTTTAAGCTGACCTTATAACCATCGGTAACAGGGAAAAGGCCGTGAATGTGATAAACAGCAATACCAACGATTTTCTCCATAACAATGTTAAGGTTCTCAAAGCCCGGGTATCCAGAACCGCATATCAGGGGATGGGTGTTGCTGTCGTAGCGCTGATTATTGCGACCCTGGCTGCCTGTTTTTTTGATACCGGCAAAGTCTCTCTGGATGGCATTGTTCATGTCCAGCAAACCAATTATGCGCTCTGGATTATGGATGCCGTACCTTTCATTTTCGGATTCTGGGGGCAGTACTCCAGTACTATTCTTGCATACGAAGCCAGTGCTTTGGTGATTGATCAGACGAAGGAACTGAGAGACAAGGCAGATAGTTTTGAAAAGCAGGCTCGTCATAATGTAACCCATGATCTGCTGACCGATCTGCCCAACAAGGAGTTGTTCTATGACCGGGTTGAGCAGGCTATTCTGAGCAAGGGTGGCGATCATGAGATGCTATCGATTCTGCTGATTGAGGTGGAAAACTATAAGCAGATCAGCGATACCCTGGGCCGCAATGGCAGTGACAGTCTGATTAAGCAGGTCTCGGTGCGACTCAAGAGCGCATTCTCAGCACCGGCCACTATCGCTCGTATCGACAGTAATATTTTTTCGCTGCTCCTGACCGGTGCTGAAAGCAAGCAGGGCGTACTGGCGATGGCCGAGAGTATTCATCGGGTACTGGAGGAGTCCTTCTTTGTCGACAAGGTCAAACTGTCGACCCATACCAATATCGGTATCGTACACTTCCCTGATCATGGTGGAGATGTCGATACCCTGGTGCAGCGCGCCGGTATCGCCCTGTATGTCGCCCAGAACTCCAACAAAGGGTATGCCCTGTATGATTCATCCTATGATGCTCACAGTCCGAAACAGCTGACGCTGATGAGTGAGTTGAATCAGGCGATCGAGAGAGGTGAGCTGGAGCTGTATTATCAGCCCAAAGTGGATCTGCGGGAGAACCGTGTCAGCGGTGCTGAAGCACTGGTGCGCTGGAACCATCCACGTCACGGCCTGTTGAATCCGGATCAGTTTGTTCCGTTGATGGAGCGTACCCGGATGATCCAGTCCCTGACTCAGTGGGTGATGAAAGAAGGTATGGCGCAGAGTGCTCGTTGGGATCAGGAAGGATTACGCATCTGTGTATCGATAAATCTGTCTGCCAAGGATCTGAATAATCCAGAATTGCCGGACCTCATTGCCGGATTGAAAGGGCGAACGGAGGTTAATCCTGAATGTATGCTGCTGGAAATTACCGAAAGCTCGATTATGACCAATCCTGAAACTGCGCTGGAGATTATCAACCGGATCGATCAGATGGGCTTTCATTTCTCAATTGATGATTACGGTACAGGCTACTCGTCACTTTCTTACCTTAAGCGTATGCCATTAAAAGAGCTGAAGATTGATCGCTCATTCGTGGAAGATATCCTGACCGACGAAAGCGACGCGGTGATCGTGAATGCAACCATTAATCTGGCGCACAACCTGGGGCTTCAGGTGACCGCTGAAGGTGTTAGTGATATCGAAGTCCTGAAACAGCTGAAGCGTGAAGGTTGCGATGTTGTGCAGGGCTATCTGATCGGTAAGCCGATGCCGGCAGAACAGTTCAGTGACTGGTTTAAGAGTAAAACCAGAACCTCTGAAAAAACCGTGCATTAATTCCTAAATCAGGCAGTAAATAATCAGGCGATCCGGGTCTGGTTCCGACCTGCTTCTTTAGCCCGGTACAGGGCTTTGTCTGCCTCATTGAGTAATCTGTCCAGCGAGATGGTGTCCGTTGTTATATCAGCCGGATCAATCGCTTTGATACCGGCGCTGACTGTAAAATGTATCACCTGATTATCCTGCTGATGCTCCAGCTCGCTGGTTTGCTGATGCAGGCGCTGGCAGAACTGAGCCGCTGCCTGGGCATCGGAATCCGGCAGCAGAATTGCAAATTCCTCACCGCCCAGACGACCGACTGCATCCGATTCACGGCAGAGCTGCCGAAGGCTTTCGGAAAATAGTTGAAGGACTTTGTCACCGGTCGCATGGCCGTAGCTATCATTGATACGTTTGAAGTGATCGATATCGAGCATAATCACACTGACGGGGTGTTGTGAACGGCGTGCAAGCGCGAGATAGTTTTCCGCCTGTTCAAGAAAGTAACGCCGGTTAGCCAGGCTGGTCAGCGGATCGGTCAGGGCGAGTCTGCGCATCTCAGCTTCAAGACGGTGCACCTTGAGGAACAGGCCCATCAGTGGCCAGCTGGTGGCAGGTGCGGCAATCAGGGGAACGGCGGTTGCGATAAGAAGAGACAGCGTCATATTATGCTGCGACGATGCCAGAAAACGGACACACAACCAGGTAATCAGCAACGAAATGGCGACAGAGATCATAGTGATCAGCAGTACAGAGCGAATACGGCCGATGTTGATAACCAGCTGTAACAAGTGTTTGGCAAAAAAATTCTGGTCAGACATCGGATCGCATCAGGCAATTAGTTTAAAAGCTCTAATCATCAGTTTTGAGTAGCGGCTAGTCAATGCCGGTTTGCCTGTTCTGGTGAATCCTGTTGGCTGAGCAGATCAGCCCACCACATCCAGCTCCCTCTGCCTGAATTGTACATTGCGCGCTTCTGCCATCTGGCGGCAGGCCTCTGTATCAACACCAGGCAGGCCATTGATTGCACTGGCGCTGACATCATCAATATAGCGGGGGGCCAGCTGAATAAACTCAAGCATCGCTTCAAATGAGCCCGGCAATGTCGGTACGCAGTGCTGTTCATACACTTCAGGATTCTGTGCATTCATTGAGATAGAGAGCGCATCAATGCATTCACTCAGCTCCGGGAGAATATTGCGTTTGTTAACCAGATTGCCAAGACCGTCGGTGTTAAGCCGGGTATTGCCACCCTGGTCCTTGATCCAGTGGGCGATTTCCAGCAGTGCTTTCAGTCGCAGAGTCGGTTCTCCATAGCCGCAGAACACCACGGAGTCATAGCGGGAAGGATCACCAATCAGTTCGATAATCCTTTCGACTTCAGGGCGCTCGGTCAACGCTAGCTGGTAGCCTTTGACCTCGGTACAGCCGTTGTGTTTCGGGCAGAACTGACAGGTCAGGGTGCAGCGGTCGGTAAGATTGATATACAGATTACTGCCAATCTCATAAACAAGGTTGGTATTGGAAATATCCGGTTGCGCGATCTGATCTTTGCCCGGATTCGGGCGTGTTTTGTTGCCGGGCTTGTTGCCGATTGCGGGGTGGGTCATGAAGGAGCCTGAGAGGTCGGTCTGAAAAGCGCGAGAATAGCATTGAGTGGGTCGGCTGTTGCTGATCCGGATCAATGGAAAGAAAGCTGATTCAGGGATTGTATATATGTTTTTTCGTATATATGATTATCCAAATGTTTTTGCGGTGGTTAATAACGTGATGAACCCGGTAAGTTTTTATAAGTGTCTGGCCGATGAAACACGGCTGAAGCTGATGCTGCTGATCCAGAATCACAGCGAACTGTGTGTGTGCGAGCTGACTTCTGCGCTGGAGATCAGTCAGCCAAAGGTCTCCCGCCATCTGGCTCAGCTTCGACAGTGCCAGTTGCTGGTGGATCGCCGTCAGGGGCAGTGGATTTTTTATAGCATCAATCCTGAGTTGGAAAGCTGGTGTCAGTCGATTCTGCAGCAGACAGCGGCGGCGAACACTGTCTTTCTCGAACAGGATGAGCAGCGTCTGGCAGCGATGTCGAACCGTCCTGATCGTGGGGACATTTGTTGTTAACCCGGAATTTTAAACGGTATCTGAGGATATTCTTGTGACGATTAAAGTAGGTATTAATGGTTTTGGCCGGATGGGACGTCTGGCACTGCGTGCGGCATGGGACTGGCCAGAACTGGAGTTTGTGCAGATCAATGATGTGGCGGGTGATGCCGCGACGCTGGCACATCTGCTGACCTTCGACTCCGTGCACGGTAAGTGGCATCACGAGGCCACCGCCGAAGGCAGTGAAATGCTGCTTGATGGTCGTCGGATCCGTTGTAGCCAGAACCGTGAAATTGCTGAAACGGACTGGTCAGGCTGCGATATTGTTATCGAAGCTTCCGGTGTGATGAAGAAAACCGCACTACTGAATGCTTATCTTGAACAGGGCGTGAAGCGGGTTGTTGTGACCGCGCCGGTGAAAGAAGAGGGTGTTCTGAACGTGGTGATGGGGGTCAACCATGAGCTGTATGATAAAGCACAGCACCGATTGGTCACTGCCGCCTCCTGTACCACAAACTGTCTGGCCCCGGCTGTAAAAGTGATTCATGAGAAGCTGGGTATTCGCCACGGCTCGATGACCACGATTCACGATATCACTAATACCCAGACTATTCTGGATGCGCCACACAAGGATCTGCGTCGTGCCCGGGCTTGTGGCAGCAGTCTGATTCCGACCACTACCGGCTCGGCGACGGCGATCACCCATATCTTCCCGGAACTGAAGGGTAAGCTGAATGGACATGCGGTGCGGGTACCACTGGCGAATGCTTCCATTACGGATTGCGTGTTTGAGCTGAACCGTGCTACCACAGTAGAAGAGGTGAACAGCCTGATGCAGGAAGCTGCGGAAGGCGAGCTGAAAGGCATTCTGGGCTATGAAGAGCGGCCACTGGTGTCGGTTGATTATAAGACTGATCCCCGGTCCTGCATCGTCGATGCTTTGTCGACCATGGTGGTTAATGACACACAGTTGAAAATGTATCTCTGGTACGACAATGAGTGGGGTTACGCCAACCGTACTGTTGAGCTGGTTCGTATGATCGCGGAGCAGGAGTCCGAATAACTGTGATCGCTGCATTAAAACAGTTGCCGGCAGAGATACGCCAGTATCTGGTAGTAACCGGCAGCTACTGGGCCTTTACCCTCACCGACGGCGCATTGCGGATGCTGGTGGTGCTGCATTTCCACCAGTTGGGCTACAAGCCGCTGGAGATCGCGCTGTTGTTTCTCTTCTATGAGATCTTCGGCGTGATCACCAACCTGGTGGGGGGCTGGCTCGGCGCCCGGATCGGTCTTAATCGCACTATGAATATCGGTCTGGGATTGCAGGTCGTGGCACTGGCCATGTTGCTGGTGCCTGCTGGCTGGCTGACGGTGCCCTGGGTGATGGCTGCCCAGGCGTTATCCGGCATTGCCAAAGACCTGAATAAGATGAGTGCTAAGAGCTCGATCAAACTGCTGGTGCCCGGTGATGCTCAGGGGCAACTCTATAAGTGGGTTGCCATTCTGACCGGATCGAAGAACGCCCTTAAAGGTGCAGGCTTCTTTCTTGGCGGTGCACTGCTGACGCTTCTGCAGTTTCAGGGGGCAGTACTGGCGATGGCTGTAGCGCTGACGGTGGTCTGGATTCTGAGTTTGCTGCTGCTTAAACGGGATCTTGGCCGGGCGAAGAGCAAGCCGAAATTCAACCAGATGTTCTCCAAAAGCCGGGCGATAAATTATCTGTCAGCAGCACGTATGTTCCTGTTTGGTGCCCGTGATGTCTGGTTTGTGGTGGCGTTGCCGGTATATCTGGCCAGTCAGTTTGGCTGGGACCACTGGTCTGTCGGCGGTTTTCTTGCCAGTTGGGTGATCGGCTATGGTGTAATCCAATCACTGGCACCGATGTTGACCGGTAAACGCTCCGGGCGGGTACCGGGTGGCGCTGAAGCATTTGCCTGGGCGCTGGCGCTGGCAGCGCTACCTTTGCTGATTGTGTTGGCGTTGCAGAACCAGATCATGCCGGAAATTGCGCTGCTGGGAGGACTACTGGTTTTTGGTGCCGTGTTTGCGGTGAACTCCTCTCTGCACAGTTATCTGATAGTCAGCTATGCCTCCGAAGACGGGGTTTCGCTGGACGTCGGCTTTTACTATATGGCTAATGCGATGGGACGGTTGATCGGCACAGTACTGTCCGGTTATCTGTTCCAGGTGGCCGGATTAGAAGCCTGCCTCTGGGTATCGGTGGTTTTCCTGCTGATAGCGGCGGTTATCTCACTGATGTTACCCCGTCAGCAGGTAACCTCATAAGCCGGAGACGTGGGTCAGAAAAAGGGTTATTGACCGGATAACGGTTAATAGTCCAGAACGCTTTTCAATGATACCTGGTCACTCAGGCGCTTGAACCAGGCGTACATCGGATCACTGCCTGCATTATCCAGATTATCCGGTACCAACGGGCTATTCAGATCAGCTGCGGTGACTGATCGCATTTCCAGGCTGAAGCGGGTCAGGTCGGTAGTATTGACGGTACTGCCATGGAGATGAGCGCTGGCAAAGCAGAGCAGATCACCGGGGGCGATAACAATCGGTTGCTGAAACTGATCATCGATGGCGATTAGTGGTTGCGGCGCGTAGGGATAATTCAGTGGCTGATTCGCCGGAGTACTGGCCCTGTGAGCCAGAAATTCAGCAAAGCGCCAGTCGGCACTGGTATTTGGAACCGGCTGATTCCAGTAGTCAGGGTAGAACGCTATCGTATTGTGATCGGTAACAGGGTATAGCGGAGTCCACCAGTTTACCTGAGCCTGGATGTTACTGCCCCAGGTATCCCGGTGATGGCCGATGCCTCCCCGATCCCGTCCCTGCTGGCCTGTTTCCGGCCCAACCACCCGTAATTGCAGCGTGTCACTGAAGCTGTTGCATGTATCAACCCCGGCTTCGGACAGCGCCCGGTAAAACTGATTGCGCAAGCCGGAATCCCTGCGAATCTCTTCCTGCAGTGCGGTCAGGACAGTCAGTTGATGGTTAACCTGATCATTAATTGCGGTGCTATTGAACAGTCTGGGTGGCTGACTGATTCCGAGCTGCTCTGAGATCCTGCTGTGTAACAACTGCTGCAATTCTAGTAAGGCGGGCAACTGACGAAAAACCAGCAGCTCGCCCCGGAACAGGCGTTCACTTCGCTGCTGGTCGGTCAGCGGCTGACGAAGATAACTGATCGTCAGCGCGCTGTGTTCACCGGAAGTTGACATTCAGCGGCCCAAACGCCGGGCGAACGGTGTTCGCGGCTGATCGACACTGCCCTGGTAGCTTTGCTCAGTTGCAGATTTGGCAGATTGCAGAAGTGAATAAGCCAGCTCTGCATCCGCGGCATTGCTGAATGCCAGGCTGCTGAAGCCGCAGCGTCGCAGATAAGGTGCCTGATCAGGCAGGAATGAGCCAAAGGCTCTGATATCCCCCTGAAAGCCGTAGGTTTCTTTCAGTGCTGACGCAATAGAGAAGCCTGACCCGTCCATAAAGTTACTGAACCCAATCGCAATCACCGGTGCCAGTGCGACAACATCAGTCAGCGGTTCCACGGGGTCGTCACCGTTGATCCAGACTCCCGGAAATCCGGCAAAGCCGCTGAAGTCAGGCGCTGAGGCAAGCCATTGTGGCAACGGCAGCAGATAGCTTTGTCCTGATTCCGGTTTAAAGGACTCAGTTGCATCGGCTTGAATCAGCTGCCAGACATCATCGCTGATGCGGCCGTTAATTATCAGCAGAGGCTGTTCAGACGGTTGCATAGACACGCTCCTTAAACAGATCTTTACCCAGACGCCGATAGGCAGCCGTGAAATGCTCATCTTCGCTCTGACGGTGTTCAATATAGGTTTCGATGATCCGCTCGACAGCATCACCGATTTTCTCTTTAGGCAGTGACGGACCCAGTACTTTGCCGATGGCGGAATGGTCGCCGGTCTCGCCTCCCAGGGTTACCTGATAAAACTCTTCGCCTTTCTTGTCGACGCCGAGAATCCCGATGTTGGCAATATGATGATGGGCGCAGGCATTGATACAACCGGATATGCGTAACGACAGGTCACCAAGATCGTAGAGGTAATCCAGATCTTCGAAGCGGGACTGAATATCACTGTTGACCGGGATTGAGCGAGCGTTGGCCAGGTTGCAGAAGTCACCCCCCGGACAGCAGACAGTATCAACCAGTGTACCAGCGGTAGGTGTGGCAAGATCCATCTCCCGGGCCTGGAGCCACAGATCATAGAGATCGGACTCACGTACGTCGGCCAGAATAATATTCTGCTGCTGGGTGCTGCGTACTTCTGCGAACGAGTAACGTTCAGCAAGATCGGCGATGTGGCGTAGCTGTGCGGTGGTGACATCACCCGGAGCGCGGCCATAGTATTTCAGCGACAGGGTAACGACACGGTAGCCAGCTACTTTGTGAGGCTGAACATTGCGCGTCAGCCAACGGGAAAATTCCGGATTCAGTTGCGCCTGCATGTCCAGGTCTTCGGCGTTAACAGCGGTATACTCTGGCTCGCTGAAAAAGGAGCGGGCGTAATCGATCTCCTGATTACTGAGTCGGGCTTCATCACTATAGTTTTGCTGATATTCCTGTTCAACCTGCTGGCTGAACTCTGCGACGCCGAGACTGTTGACCAGAATTTTAATCCGGGCCTTATATTTGTTGTCGCGGCGGCCATGGCGGTTATAGACCCGCAGGATCGCTTTCAGGTAGCCGAGCAGATCGGATTCCGGCAGGAACGGGTTGATCAGACTGGCCAGCATCGGTGTCCGGCCCAGGCCACCACCGACCCAGACCTTAAAGCCGGTGACGCCCTGATCGTTGTGCGTCAGTTGCAGGCCGATGTCATGCAGTTGGATTGAGGCACGATCTGTCTCAGCACCGATCACCGCGATCTTGAACTTACGCGGCAGGAATGCAAATTCCGGATGCAGCGTTGACCACTGACGGATGATCTCACAGTAGGGGCGGGGATCAGTGATCTCATCGGCTGCCACCCCCGCCAAAGGGTCAGAGGTGGTATTCCGGATGCAGTTGCCACTGGTCTGAATGGCGTGCATATCGACGCTGGCCAGCTGATCAAGGATGGCCGACACATCTTCCAGCTGCACCCAGTTGAGCTGGATATTCTGTCGGGTGGTGATGTGACAGTAGTCACGGTCATACTGCTGACAGATCTGTGCAATGGTTCTGAGCTGCCTGGCGGACAGCATGCCGTAAGGCACGGCTATACGCAGCATCGGGGCATGTTTCTGAACATAGAGGCCGTTCTGTAAGCGCAGAGGCAGAAACGCCTCTTCGCTCAGCTGGCCATTAAGGTAGCGCTGCATCTGATCCCTGAACTGCGCAACACGGTTGTTGACCACCTGGCGGTCTAAATCATCGTATTGGTACATCGTGCTGATAACTCTTCTTCGGGGCTGGCTTATAGTAATTGGGTTATAAGAACCTGTTCAGAATAGAAGAGTTAGTTCTAAGGGTGCAGATACAAAAAAATGAAAAATAATGGGTACAGATGGTGGTCAGATCATGGCTGTGCTGGCAAAGTGGAAACAATTCCGGCCCGCCTGCTTGGAACGATACATCGCCTGATCTGCTTCATGCATCAGTGATTCAGGAGGTTGCCCGATAAAGTGTCTGGCGATCCCGATGCTGATACCAACATTCAGAGGCTGATCACGGAATATGATCGGTTTCTCCAGTGCACTGAGAATACGCTCAGCGACGCTTTGTAACTGGGCATGGCTGCCGGGTGCCGGAAGAATTGCGGCGAACTCATCACCCCCTATCCGGCTCAGGGTGTCACTTTCTCTGAGTACTCCACGTAATCGCTCAGAGACCTCCTGAAGCACAAAATCACCTGCTTCATGGCCGTACTGATCATTGATCGGTTTAAATCGATCCAGATCGAGATAGATCACTGCAAGACCGGATTTGTCACGCCTTGCATGGGCGATCTCCAGTTCCAGCATCTCGATAAATAAGCGGCGGTTGCACAGTCCGGTGAGACTGTCATGGTGCGCAAGGTGATGAATCTCTTCCTGAGCCTGAAGGTTTTTTACCTTGGCCCGGGAATAGAGCAGAGTGCCCACACCGGTGACGCCAGCCACCAGGGTAAAGAAGATCACCATCAGCAGTGCGATCTCTGCCAGTTCATTGGTAATCTGTTCATGGCGAATACGGATCACCAGTTTCCAGGTTGGCCACTGTTCCGGGAACAGTTTGTCAGGCTGAAAGCCCGCACCGGTTTCTATGGTGCTGTAGAGGAAGTAGCCATACTCGGTATCCAGAGTACCAGAATGATCTGCCTGAACACCTTGCCAGACCCCCGGATAAAGCTTTTCAACGGTTCGGTCCTGATACTGAGGGAACATAAATGCCCAGGCGGCGGCGCGCTTTTCGCCGAACAGCCAGTAACCCTGATCGTTGAGTAGCATTAGTTCGCCGCTGATGGCCTCGTCGGCGTGCTGCAGATGATTCAGCAGCGGAGATGCATTGAGGTTGATGACCGTAATGCCGCGTTTATTGCCGTTATCATCAAATACCGGGCTGGCAGAGCGGATAATCGGCTTGAAAGGCAGCTCTATACGGCCATGCTCCATGTTCAGGTCGAGCGGCGAAATATAAACATCACCCTGGCTCAGGCGCATCGTTTCATCGAAATAATAGCGGCCTGCTTTATTCTGCAGGTCACTGGTCGGCGTGATATAGGGGCTGAGTTGATTCCGTTCAATACGAATCTGTTCGTTACCCTGGTTATCGATAAACCGGATCTGTTCGTAATTAGGTTTAATCAGAGCCAGATTGAGGTAGTCCTGACTCAGTTCAAAGAACGAGAACTCGTTGCCATTCAGTGCTGCCATCAGGTGTTGCTGTCGGGACAGTACCTGTACATCCAGTGTGACCTGAGCAACCTGACGGTTCAGTTCATCCCTGATCAGCCCCAGTTGCTGGGATTCCCTGTCAATCAGATGGGTTTCGTAGATCCGGTACTGCTGCTGATAGACGTTCATCAGAAACAGCATAAACAGGCACAGGCTGAACAGGTAGAGAGCCAGCAGCGAGTTTTTGGTCTGGGTTTTAACCTGTTGCCATGACTTACGGTTGTTTTCTGAACGGCTGGTTCGTGACAGCAGGCAGCGGCGGATAATCAGTGTACTCAGTGAGGCAAAGACAAAGGCGTCGAGCAGGCAGGTGAGGGTGCTGCTGTGATCAAGATTGATCAGCGGGAGCAACAGCATCATCAGGCTCTCAATGCCAAATACCACCAGTGCAACCTGAAACAGCAGAGCGTCACTGTTCCGGAATCTCTCCGGAAAAATCCGTTTGCGGGTCTGTATCAGTTTTACTGTCAGCGCTGCTACGATGGCCACTGCACTGGCGTCAATGAAGGTTTCCAGCCAGAAATAACGGGACTCAATTGCCAGAGAGGAGAGCAACTGCATGACCGAAAACTCGGTCACTGCAAGAATCAGAAACAGCAAAAGCATGGCTGGCATTGGTCAGCCCGCCTCGTGAAATTGAGAGGTTGAGGGATCAAGATACTGCTTTAACAACATGAATACTGAGAGTTGTTACTCTTTACCTGTGCCTGAATGTTGGGCTTACGATCTATGTTATCAGAGCGAAAACCGCCGTGACACGGTTATCGGGAAATAAATTCATAGGAAATGTAGGTGATCAGAGATTGGGCTGCAGTTGCAGGCGGTAGCCATCGGGATCGGTCAGATCGCTGGCTTCTGATGCAGCGGAATGCTCTTGCAATACCAGACCGGCAAAGCCGCCGGAAATATCTGTATTAAAAGAGAATGACTCTGAGCTTTCGGTTCCCCAGATATGTTGCCATTCAATCAGGGTGTATGGGCGCTGCCAGAGCCAGTCGCGATTCTCGATGGCATCAATATCATCTACCGGCAATGATTCGTTAACCGGTGCCAGGAAATACAGCGTCATCCGGCGACTGGTGATTTCCTGCCGTGACAGCAGATGCCAGCCCTGTTGCCGGTAGAATTCCAGACTGCGTTGCGGATCTTTTACCCGATAAGTAGATAGCAGAAGGCGTGCTTCACCGCCTAAAGTAAGATTGGAATCTGTTGGTGTATCGGAGGAATACTTGAGTAATTCAATACAATAACCTTCCGGGTCCTTCAGGTGGCAAAGCGTGGCGACATCCGGCACGGTAAAAACGGCACCTGTTTCGATGCCTGATTTCAGTAACCGTTTCCGGGCAGTATGAATATCCGGTACTGCGATACCGATCTTCCAGTAGCCTTCAGACTGGCAGGGTTGAGCGGCGATAGACAGCGCCTGATCCGGTGCGTGGATCAGTTCCAGAGACGCCTGCCGGGCGTCCTGGTCCGGAAACCGCAGGCGATAGTGTTCGCCCATCGGACTGCTGAACTGATCAGTCAGCTCCATACCAAGCTGTTGCTGATAAAACGGCAGGGTCAGCTGCGGTTTCTGAATCAGCAACTGATGGGCAATTAAAGACATAACGGTCTCCGGATTTTTTTATTTAAGGGGCGATTAGCGCTCGCCCAGCACTTCGAACTCATCATCATGCAGACGGGCTTTACCGTCAGCCTGAATCTTCCAGTGTTCGCGGTGCACCACGCCAAAGGCTTTATCCATAGTCCATTTCGAGGACAGCAGATAACCGTCTTCACCGATAGGCTGCCACTCAACTTCGGTGTAATCAACGTCTGCAAAGCCCTGATCGATAATGTTCTGCCAGAATGCCTGAATCTCTTCACGACCGGTAAAGGTACCGAACGGCTTCGCCTGCATGATGGCGTTCTCTTCATACTGTGCAGCACAACCGGCAGCATCCTGATTGTTAAAAGCGGTTTGCCATGCTGCGATGCCTGCTTTGCATTGTTCCAGTACAGTGTTTTCCATGATCGTTGTCCTCTGCTCAGTGTCACGCCATCGGTGTCACTTGATGTTTGGTGTTTAAGATGGGGCTATTTTAGGCTGACTATATTTTTTAAAAACAGGATAATGAGAATTGACTGTTTAATTAAAGCGGACAATATATGAATCAATTACGCCAGATGTCATTGTTTGCCCGGATTGTCGAGGCGGGCTCAATCAGTGCGGCGGCCGCACAGCTTGAGTTGTCAAAGTCAGTGGTGAGTCAGCATCTGAAAGCGCTGGAGCAGGAGCTGGGTGTCGTACTGCTCAAGCGGACCACCCGCCGTCAGCATCTGACTGAAGCTGGCCAGACGTTTTACGAACGTTGTCGGGCGTTGAATCAGGTGGCAGATGAGGCCTGGGCTGAAGTTCAGCAGCGTACGGGTGAGTTGAAAGGGCGTATCCGATTGACTGCGCCGGATGCCCTGATGGCTCCGCTGATCGCTCCTCTTGTTGCGGAACTGTTGAAGGTTTCCCCCGGCTTGCAGCCGGAGTTGATTACCAGTGATGCTCAGCTGGATTTGATGCAGCAGCAGATCGATCTGGCGATACGGGTAGGCGAGTCGCCGGACAGTCAGCTACGTCAGCGCCGTATCGGAGAATTCCGGGATGTGCTGTGCGCGGCTCCATCGCTGATCACTTTAAATGCTGACTGTCATCCGGACACTCTGCCATATATTGCGAATACCTGGCAGGGACACAGGATTGAACATCAACTGTCCCGGACGGATGGCGATGTCAGAGCACTTGATTACACGCCTTCAGCAAAAGCCAACTCCCTGCATCTTTGTAGAATATTGTTGGAATCCGGAGCTGGGGTGGGTATTTTGCCGGACTTTATTTTTCAGGAGTGTGCGCGACAGGGGCTGCTGGTGGAGTTGTTACCAGAGTATCAGTTACCTGCTGTCCCGGTGTATGCGGTTCATTCTTTTCAGGGCACGCCGCCCCGTGCGGTGACGCTGTTGATTGAGCAGATCAGCGACCGCTTAAATTCAGTAAAATAAAAAACGCTGCGCGGGAGATCGGGCAGCGTTTTTATCGGGCTTTCAGTCAGCAAATGTTATGCAGCGATAATGCCGCCATCCTTACGCTGAACAACCATGATGGTAGAGCGAGGCTTGCTGTTGCCGCCAGCCGGGAAGTGCGATGGCTTATCTTTTTCGCCAGGATGCTGAACACCGATGAACACAGTGCGCTGATCAGGGGAGAAAGCCAGACCGGTCAGCTCACAGGCGATCGGGCCGGTAGCGAAGCGACGTACTTCACCGGTTGCAGGATCAGCGACCAGTACCTGGTTGTTACCCATACCGGCAAAGTCACCTTCGTTAGAGTATTTACCGTCGGTCATGATCCACAGACGGCCACCCTGGTCGAAGCCCAGGCCATCAGGACTGTTGAACATATTTTCGTCAGTAATGTTGGCAGAACCAGCGTAGAAATCTTTGTGCACGGTCGGGTTACCCGCCACCAGGAACAGATCCCACTTGAAGGTTGCCGCCGTGTTGTCACCGTTTGCTTCGTTCCAGCGTACAATCTGACCGTACTTGTTGTTGGCACGAGGGTTCGGGCCACCCACAGGCTGATTGTCTTTCTTGCCACGGTTCTTGTTGTTGGTCAGTGTACAGCAAACGGTTTTGGTTTCCGGGTGGACTGCAACCCATTCAGGACGGTCCATGGTTGTAGCACCAACAACAGTCGCTGCTTCACGGGCGAAGATCATCACTTCTGCCTGGCTGTTGAAACCGTTCTCTTTGGTCAGGCCGTTCTTACCATAGGTCAGTTCGATCCATTCACCGGTGCCGCGAACTTCACCGTCTTTGGCGTTGAAGCGGGCCACATACAGAGTACCCTGTTCCAACAGGTCGCGGTTAGCGGCTTGGTTGGATGGGTTGTATTTGTTTCTGGAAACGAACTTGTAGATGTGCTCGCCGCGCTCATCATCACCCAGGTAAACCACTACGTGACCGTTATCAGCAACGGTGACTGCCGCGTTTTCATGCTTGAAGCGCCCCAGTGCTGTGCGCTTAAGCGGTGTAGCCGTCGGATCCATCGGATCGATCTCAACGACCCAGCCGTGGCGGTTAGGTTCGTTGGCTTCCTTGGTTACATCAAAACGGTCATCGAACTTGTACCACTGGTACTTGCTGTCATCTTTGATGCCGTAACGTTTCTGGTGCACATCCTGCTCGCCACCTGGTTTGGCGAAGTAGCCGTTGAAGTTCTCTTCACAGGTCAGGTAGGTGCCCCATGGGGTTTCACCGTTGGCGCAGTTGTTAAAAGTACCCAGTACCTTCTTGCCGGATGCATCAGCAGAGGTTTTCATCAGATCGTGGCCTGCCGCAGGGCCGGTCAGCATCATCTCTGTGTTGGCGGTGATACGACGGTTGTATTTGGAATCTTTAATGTATTCCCAGCCATCGTTGCTGCGTTTGATTTCGAACACAGATACACCGTGGGCTGCCTGAGCTTTTTTCACATCATCAGCGGTCATCGCTTGACCCTGATGATCAAACAGCAGCTTGTAGTTGGTGTATTCGTTGTTTACTGCCAGCAGAGCACGGTCTTCAGACAGCGGGAAGAAGCTCATACCGTCGGTGTTGTCGCCGAACTGGCCTGCCTGAGCGCTGCTTGGCTGCTTGCCGCTCTCATCGAACATCGGCGCGCCCTGCAGAATCGGGTCGCCCCAGGAGATCAGTGGCTTGGCTACATAGCCCTCTGGTACAACAAAGGTATCAGCAGTGCTGGTTGGAATCTTGTCAAAGCCCAGCAACTTGCTGTTCGGCTGAGCGCTTGCCGCAACTGCCTGAGTCAGAGGATTAGCCGCCAGGAACAGGCCCATCGCTGTCGCACCGCCCTGCATAAAGCGGCGGCGGCTCAGACCAGCATCGATAATCTTACTGAAGTCGGAGTCGATATCCTGATGCATCGCTGAGTCAGCCTGCAGTTGATCTTTGTTCATTGTCATAGTCCTTAATTATGCTCGTAAGTCTATTTATGGCTCAAGCGCGTAATAGACAGTCGTACAGTGGTTGCAAAACAGCACCAGACTAGACCCCGATTATGACGGAGCTGTGACTAAAAGATAACGAAACTATTATGCTTAAGTGACTATGGTTAAATGACTGTTTAATTTATTTAACAGTATGAAAAGCAAGGGGATTTAATAGGGTTCGATGCAGTACAACCTTATGCTACCCTGATCAGAAAACAGAACAGCAGAGGAAAGCTGTAATGACAACACTGATTGCCGGCTTGGTAATATTTCTGGGCATCCATTCAATATCCATCGTCGCAGAGGACTTTCGCAACCGCATGGCGGCGAAGAGCGAACTGGGGTGGAAAGGCTTCTATGCCGTGATTTCTGCGCTGGGTCTGTACCTGATTATCAGCGGTTATGCTCAAGCCCGGCTGGAACCGACCTGGATCTACATTTCACCGGTCTGGACCCGTCATCTAGCAGCGTTGCTGTTGCTGCCGACCTTTATTCTGTTGCTGGCAACGTACTTCCCGGGTCGTATCAGTGGCTGGATTGGACATCCGATGCTGGTGGCGGTGAAGCTCTGGGCATTGTCCCATCTGCTGGTTAATGGTGCGGTGGCTGATTTACTGCTATTTGGTTCCTTCCTTGTCTGGGCAGTAGCTGACCGGATTTCGATGAAGCGACGTCAGCCGAGAACGGTTCCGGCGCTGCCGAAAAGCGCTATTAATGATGTGATCGTGGTGATCGGCGGCCTGGCTATGTACGTAGTGTTTGCTCTGTGGCTGCATCAGATCCTGATCGGTATTAAACCGTTCGGTTAACCGTATATTTCAGGGCATATAGTTCAGGGGCTTAGAGCTCATCAAGTCCCTGAGATTCATCCAGCGCCCGGCTGGGGCTGAGCAGATGTTGTCTGATCAGTTCCCGGGCCTGCTCTCCATCATGTGCCAGCAGGGCATCGATTAAAGCATCGTGTTCTTTCTGGTTGGCATCAAAGACCTGGCTATTTGCCATATTTTTCTTGAGCCACAAATTCCGATATCGGGACGCTTTCTCGTAGAGTGAGCGTCGGACATGTAACAGGGCGGGGGACTGACAGCCACTGGCGATAGCGGTATGAAACGCCTGATGGCGACGTTCCCATTCCTGCGGGTCTTTATCTACCAGATCACCAAACTTACGCATCCTGTGAGCCGCGGCAAGAATGCCGGCTTCCCATTCATCATCGCCACGCTCTATAGCCTGGCCGATACAGAGGGCTTCAATTTCGGCCCGGGTCTGATAAATATCCAGCATCTCTTCACGAGATACAGGGTGGACTTTAAAGCCCCTCTGGTTTTCAACCACTACCAACTGCTCAATTAATAATTGTGACAGTGCTTCGCGCAATGGGCTTACACCTACCTGATAACGCTCTTTCAGGCGGGCCATTTTGAGCTTTTCCCCGGGTTTGAAATAACCGGTAAGAATATCTTCTTTCAACTGACCTACCACTTTCAGGGCAGAGTTGTCTCTGTTGTCTACGGAGTCCTGAGCCGGGTTTGTCATAGTCTTTTCCGATATAACTTACTGTTTTATATAAGGATAGTGCACTTTAAAGGTGCAGATTAGTGGCTCTATTCTATGTCAGCGACATTCATTAGTTAAGCGATACAAATAAATAAAACATTGACGATAGATAAAAATGTCGACATTATTGCGTCCCGTCGATGTTGAGAGCGACTGTTACAGGATCGCTGAATTTAAAAAGATCTCCCCGCAGTTGAGGGCTTTGTTGCTGAGTTGAAGGCTTTGTATGAGTTGAAGACTCTGCCCATACGACAGCAGAGTTCAGGGAGAGATCGTTGAACAAAACGAACACAGTTTTGGAGAGAGAAGATGACAGCTCTATTGCGTGAAGTTGAAGCTACTGAACCTAAAGGTTTTTCCGTTGCCCCTTATGCCGCTAACAAGCGTCTGCAGGTTGTAACCCTGTCTGCAGAGACTATTGCAGCATTTGATCAAGCGATGCAGGAATGGCCACTGCAGGCGCTGGAATACAAACCATTCCTGCGTTATGCCGTTGCCGACAAGCTGGACGCAGCAACTGACTACACCCTGGGTAAGTTCCTGAACGCAACCATGCAGGACCGTGAAACAGCCGCGTTCCTGCTGCAGTACGAAGGTGAGCCGGATATTGAGCCAGGCGAACTGCGTACTGAATTCGAGATCAAACTGTCTACCGCGATCTCTCACATTATTGGTCTGCCAAACCACGATGCGATGTACGGCAAGTACTACGCACGTTTCACGGTACTGAACACCGATAACTCTGATAGCTACCTGCGTCAGGCACACCGCCGCATGGAACTGCATAACGATGGTACTTATGTAAACGAACGTACCGACTTCGTTCTGATGCAGAAGCTGGGCGAAGCGAACATGGAAGGCGGCGAGTCTCTGCTGCTGCACGTGGACGACTGGGCGGATCTGGATAAATTCTACCGTCACCCACTGGCGAAGCAGGACATCGTCTGGGGTGCGCCGAAGTCCAAGAACGTTGAAACCAAGATCGAACACCCGATCTTCTTTGAAGAAGATAAGAACGGTAAGCCGCACATGCTGTTCATCGACCAGTTCGCTGAGCCTCAGAACATGGCTGAAGGTCTGTACCTGTATGAGATGGGTGAGTCCATCGAAGCGGATGAGAACTTCTTCCGTGTACGTCTGCCAGTCGGTTCTATGCTGATCGTACAGAACCACTGCTGGTTGCACGGCCGTGATAAGTTTGTATCACACCCTGAACTGAGCCGTGAGCTGCTGCGTCAGCGCGGTCACTTCACCAAGTAATATCTCCTCTCATTATTGAGACTCACTGAGATATACTACGGCGGACCGGAACTATGACCTGTCCGCCGTTTGCGTTCTATGTCTGTAATTTAATGGGTGAAAAGTAATGACATACGATTACATTATTATCGGTGGTGGCATCGTCGGCATGTCGACCGGATGGCAGCTTAAACAGCGCTTTCCGGAAGCCAGTATCCTGCTGTTAGAAAAAGAGTCTGTGTATTCGAAACACCAGACCGGACACAACAGTGGTGTGATCCATGCCGGTGTTTACTACGCACCGGGCAGTCTCAAGGCGCAGTTCTGTAAAGCCGGTGTCGCTGCAACTATGCAGTTCTGCGATGAAAATGGTGTGGCGTACGATCAGTGCGGCAAACTGCTGGTCGCTACTAATGCACTTGAAGTAGAGCGTATGAATGCGCTGTACGAGCGTTGCCAGACCAACGGCATCGATGTCGAGCTGCTGGACGCTGAACAGCTGAAAGCCCGCGAACCGAACATTGTCGGTGAAGGCGCGATCTTCGTGAAAGACACTGCAATCGTGAACTACCAGCAGGTCACTACGAAGATGGCTGAGCGCTTTGTTGAGATGGGCGGTGATGCCCGTCTGAACCATAAAGTGGTCGGTTTGAGCGAGTCTGCCGATGAAGTCAGCGTGGATGCGTTACACAACGGTCAGACCGTTAGCTTCAAGGGCAAATACCTGATTACCTGTTCCGGCCTGATGGCGGATCGCACCACTAAGATGCTGGGTATCGAAACCGACTTCCAGATCATTCCGTTCCGCGGTGAGTACTACAAACTGCCAACCAAGTATAACGACATCGTTAATCACCTGATCTACCCGATCCCTGATCCGGATCTGCCGTTCCTGGGCGTGCACCTGACCCGTATGATTGACGGTTCGGTCACCGTTGGCCCGAACGCAGTGCAGGGCTGGAAACGTGAAGGCTACGGCAAGATCAATATCAGTCTGCGTGATATCTGGGATATGGTGACGTTCTCCGGCTTCTGGAAAGTGCTGAAATCACACTTCAGAACCGGTCTGGTGGAGACCAAGAACTCACTGTGGAAGCCGGGTTATCTGAAGCTGGTGCAGAAGTACTGCCCACAGTTGAAGGTTGAAGATCTGGAGCATTATCCCGCCGGTATCCGCGCCCAGGCGGTGATGAAGGATGGCTCACTGGTACATGACTTCCTGTTCGCAGAAAGCCCGCGTTCATTGCATGTGTGTAATGCGCCGTCTCCGGCTGCAACGTCAGCGATCCCGATCGGTAACTATATCTGCGATAAAGTGGTGGAGCGTCAGGGCGCTTGAACCCTCTTATCTGTCTAAAAAGCACCTTAGGGTGCTTTTTTTGTTTCACAGATGCTCTTTGAAAATTGCCGGTTTGATGTCGATTAGTCCGGTCCTGTCAACGCAGTCCAGTCCCTGCACTTCAATCGCTGCATCATATATCGCTGTAATGGGTAACACTGCAGCACCGATGGGATTCGGTCGAAAAGGGGTTCTCAAAGCAAACGTTCCCGCCTGCTGTTTGCTTCCGATACATTGAAACCCTTCAGTATTTTCAGCGCAGCGGCCCAGCCAGTAAAGGATAAGAATATGCTGCCCCCGTGTGAGGCCATTCAGCTAACTGACCAGTTCATCGTTGATCTCTAAACGGCACAGAGGTCCATTGAACGAGATGTTGTTCGGGCACTCATCTATGGACTGATAGGGCGTACGGATATGACCGATAAAATTCAATTTCGTACTCATCTGCTTTTCCTTCCTTAATCGCTCTGTTTAGCCTGATTCAGAGCGTAGACCAGCAGGGTAACAAGGATGATTGAGCCGCCTGCAAAACTGGCAGGTGGCGGAACTTCACCAAAGAATCCGTATGCCCAGAGCGGTGCGAACACCGCTTCAATCATCAGAATCATGCCAACTTCCGGTGCTGTGATGTAGCGGGTGGCTACCTGAGACAGTACCCGGCCGAAAGGTGCTGTAAACAGACCCATGGTGCCCATGATGATCCAGGTTTCCAGCGAGAAGCTGGAAGGATCAGCGACGAATGACATAGCGATGGCCAGAAAAAGTCCACCGAATCCGACACTGGCCATCCGGCTTACGCCCTGATATTTGCGTAACAGAGTCTGGTTCAGTGATAAACAGGTTACGGCGAGCACTGCCAGTCCGTCTCCCAGCCAGTTACCGGTTTCAAAGGAGCCTGACACAACAACAGTAATACCGAACATGACGCAGATAATAGCGATCCAGGTGGAACGGCGGGTTATCTCTCCCAGAAACAGCCGACTGAATACCGCTGCCAGTGCCGGAGCGGCGCTGAGAATAACAAAGGTGTTAGCTATTGATGTGTTCTTGATACTCAGTACCAGGCAGGAAGCACTACCGAGCATTAACAGACCAGAAAATATCACCGGCCAGCCGCTGTCGGTTATTGCAGCTATCAAGCCACGCTCATCTCTGAGCTGGATAAATACTGGCATTGATATAGCAGTAAACAAGCCAAACAGGAATGCCGTTTCAAAACCACTAACGCCAGAGAACCGGATAAAGATCGGATCAAAGCTCATCAGAAATGCACCCGCGAGGGCGATAAGAATACCGGTTGTACGGATATTGTTCCGCACCACTAAATCAGCAATAGAAGAAGACATACAAACCTCATAATTAAAATCATACCTATGAGTATGATTATTCATGTTTGTATCTCTGTCAATAAAATCATACTATTCGGTATGATTATTGTGGTGGATTCGAATGAGTAAAATTGAACAGAATCGTGAAAAGAAAAGGCAGACCATTCTTCAGGCTGCCTGGGATACTTTCCTTTCGGAAGGCTATGTGGAAGCGAAAATGGACCGGATTGCAGCAGATGCCGGTGTAACCAAGCAGACGGTTTATCGCTACTACCCATCAAAGAAAGATCTCTTCAGGGCGACTCTTGAACGGATAGGGGATCGTGAAGACTTCGGTTTTCTTCGTTTTCTCGAGTATGAAAATACCGAGTTGGCACTGTTTAACTTTGCCCGGGGATTTATCAGAGCTCACCTGTCGGAGGAACATCTGGCAACAACCCGGTTGTTGATTGCCGAAGGGCCCGGAGCACCAGAAATTATGCAGATTTTCCGCGCTTTGGGTGCGGATGAAACGGGCTCTGCTCTGAGTGCTTTTCTGGCGGAGCGTTTCGGAATTGAGCAAGCGGACAGAACGTCAGATCTCTGGACATCCATGCTGCTTGGCCAGCGTAGCTGGGCATTAATGGGAATGGCGAAGCCCTCAGATGATGAGATTGATCAGCACGCAACGGATGCTGTCAGTTTTCTTTTAAAAGTAGTTGGTTAGCGTTGGATGTGTACAAAATAACAGGTACACTCCTGCCGTTATTACTGATCATCATGGACGAGATATGAAACAACTTCTGAGTGTATTGTCTGTATTGTTCCTCACCGGATGTAATCTGGCATCTCTCGCGGTAAAGCCTGTTGCAGACGTCAATTTAGAGGGTTTCAGCTATAGCGATGAGAATCAAACTATCAAGGTAGTCGATAACCGACCTGCAGAAGAGAAATCTGCAGGTTATGTTTCTGAGTATTTTTATGGGTACCGCCTTGGAGATACGCAATTGGGGTTTGATCGACAAATTGTTCTGCAGGAACATTTGAATGCAAATCTGATTACGGATCAGTCCCAGGTTGTATCGCTAGAAAGTTTTACTTTGCATCACGTTGAACCTCAGACAGCAGTCATAGAAAAAGGCCCGGATTCTACAGCCAGAACTGCAGGTTTACAGGGAGCTTTTGGTGCTGCAGGACTAGCTCTCGGACTCTTTCTTGAAGAAAAGACCACGGAGCTTCACTCGAATGGCGACCCATATTTCCTTTGTACCGTGAAAATCCGCACCCAGGGCAAGAAGGTCAGTATCCGTTATTATCTGACTCAGGACTATGTCAGTGAGCTGAATCCGGAACAGCCATTTGAGTCAGAAAAATATCGACAGGGGCTACGCGCCACCATTGACGAGTGTCTTGTCCGCACCGCCGATAAGCTGGCTTCCAGTTCGAGGTTCAAAGGGTTCAGTCTGGTAGAGCATTAACAGACCGAACATCACATATGGCTTCCCAAAAAAGATAATTCCCGGGGTGTCTGAATTGATGTGCTGAAATAACAGGCTTGCCTTTTTTCTGAACACTGACTGTACTTAATCCATCCGTCCGTGAGAATCAGCGGGTGTGATTAATTATGGTCAGTTTACGTTTAGTTATTGTTTATTTTCTGTTTTTCTCTGTTTCGCTGGCAGCTTCAGCCAGTATAGCTCCGAACAGCTTTCGCCAGCAGACATTCACCGATCTGTCTCAGGCTTTGTCCTATTACCGGCATTATCTGAGCCACCGTTCAGCAGCCTATTTCAAAGATGCCCGCTTACTCCGGGTAGGTGACAGGCATCCGCAGATTGCCAAACTGCGGTACCAGCTACGGGTGTTGGGTGATTATAGCCGGCAGCCTTTGCACCCTGCAGACAGTGATTATTTTGATCCGGCCCTGGCCAGAGCGTTACAGCGATTTCAGTACCGCCATGGTGCAAAGGTGGATGGTATTCTGGGGCCACACAGTCGCAGGCACCTTAACTCGCCGTCATGGCTAAGAATCGATCAGCTGCGGGTCAATATTCACCGACAAATGATCTATGAGCCGGTTCTGGACGGACTGGCAATCCGGGTGAATATTCCGGAGTTCCGTCTACACCTGTATCAGAATCAGCAGAAGCTGATGGAGTTGAATACGATTGTCGGGCGGAAGAAGCGCATGACGCCGGTATTTAACACTTCCATTCAGGCATTAGTGGTTAATCCTTCGTGGACGGTGCCTAAGAGCATTGCTTACAAAGATATTATTCCGGAATGGCGCAGTAATCCGGACTATCTGAGCCGGGTCAATCTGCAGGTTGTTCATGGCTACGGTGAGCGCCGTCAGTCGGTCAGCCCGGATGGTGTTGACCCGGATACCATGTATCTTGGAGATAACTATCGTTATTTCTGGGAGCCCCCTGGTGAGCGTAATACACTGGGACGGGTGAAGTTTATGTCCCGGAGTCGTTATGCCATCTACCTGCATGATACCTCTGCGAAGCGCCTGTTCAGCGAACCGAAACGGGCTTTCAGTTCTGGATGCATCCGGGTCGAAAATGCGTTGGGGCTGGCCAGATTGTTGCTGGAACTGGACCGTTCAGGTCCTGCAGAACAGCTGGATGATC
>JAOXSA010000249.1 GCA_025800245.1 Amphritea sp.
TGGCCGTCGCCAACGATTTTTTGTCACGAAAGCTCAAGCCGTGGATCGGCAAGTGAGGCGGAAGATGGTTGAGCCTGCCAATACCAACCTGTCGATTGGCAAACAGTGCAAGCTGTTGTCGATCTCGCGGTCATCGTTTTACTACATGCCCAAGGGTGAGACAGCGATGAATCTGATGTTGATGCGCCAGATCGATGAGCAGTTTCTGGAAACACCGTTCTTTGGCGTCCGGCAAATGACTTGGCACATGCGAAACGAAGGTCATCTGGTGAACGAGAAACGGATCAGACGCTTGATGCGGCTGATGGGCTTGACGCCGATCTATCAGAAACCAAACACCAGTAAAGCGGCGAAAGGGCACAAGACCTATCCCTATCTGCTGCGTGACCTACGGGTGGAGCGCCCCAATCAGGCCTGGTGTGCCGACATCACGTATCTGCCAATGTGCAGGGGTTTTCTGTAGCTGGTCGCCATCATGGACTGGCACACACGCAAGGTGCTGGCCTGGCGCATCTCGAACACCCTGGAAGCAGACTTCTGCGTCGAGGCACTGAATGAGGCCATCGCCAGATTTGGCCCGCCCGAGATCATGAACACCGACCAGGGATCACAGTTCACATCCTTCGCTTGGACCAACCGCCTGTGCAAAACTGGTGTACGCATCTCGATGGACGGTAAAGGCCGTTTCCTCGATAACATCTTCGTCGAGCGGCTCTGGCGGTCGTTGAAATACGAATGCGTCTACCTGCACGCCTGGGAGACTGGATCTGAGGCGAAGGCAGGCGTCAGAAAGTGGATCGAGTTCTACAATCATAAACGTCCACATTCCGCCCTTGGCGGCAAACCTCCAGCCGTGGTCTATTGGCTGAGAAAACAAGAAACCCAAACCGATCAGCAGGAGCAAAGAGTAGCTTAAATTACGCTGAAACCTGTCCAAACATTGGGGAGTAGCTCAGAAGCAAGGCGTTCTGGTGATATAAAGAGGGCACAGTCACTCTTGGGTGCCGCCAAAGTAATTCTCACTTAACCTGGAAGATTTAATCGCCCACAGTATGATCCAAAATCCACAAGACGCGGTATTGTCGGTAAGAGCCAACCGAAAGGTGGGGGTAAGCTGATCGTGAGTGCATTCATTGCGGCTGCTTGGCGCTCAGTTTTACGCATTAAGCGCAACAGGGCTCATGGCGACTAAGCAGAAAGAACAGGGTTCCGATGCAGTTGCGTGAGTGATCAGTCTAATCAGGCTTTCATTGGTTAAGATATGGCGTTTGCAAGTCGACCAGTTGGTTCGACTCGACAATAGGGACATTCGCGGGCACTAATTTCCCGAACTGTTTTAATGCGCAAATTTAATAGGTAGTTTTAATGCCCCTAGAAGACCTTGATGCACTGATCAAAAGCAAA
>JAOXSA010000270.1 GCA_025800245.1 Amphritea sp.
ACGGTGTCAGCGAGAGTGACGACTGTATGACCTACTCTGTTGGTTTCCGCGCCCCTTCACATGCCGAGATCATGCGTAACTACACCGATTTTATCGGCGAAAAGCTGACCTCCGAGTTCCGCTATAACGATCCGGATCTTACCCTGCAGGACAGCGCCGGAGAGATCAGCCCGAGTGCTTTGCAGAAAGTCCGTCAGATCTTTACCGATTACCTGAACGATGACGAGAAACTGGCGCAATGGCTGGGACAGTCTGTAACAGAAGCCAAGTATACGGAGCTGGATCAGAGCCCGGAAGAACCTGTGACTGCTGAGCAGATCGCTGATGTTCTGACACAGGAGGATATCCACTTTATCCGCAATGAGGGCAGTCGACTGTCCTACTACCGTCAGAGTGATGACCACCTGCAGCTGTTTGCTGATGGCAAGCTGTTTAACTGCAACGCCATCACAGCCAGCCTGGCTGTCACACTGAGCGATAATGTCGCATTAGTGATCAACCAGGGTGAATGGCATCAGGATCAACTGCAGCTACTGGCCGATCTGTACAACCAGGGGTCACTCTATATCGAGTAATTACGCCATTCTGGCGGATAGAACTTCATACTTAAAAGGCCATCTCTGATGGCCTTTTTCCGTTCCGGTTAAACCCGCCAGGCTACCCGGACAGCTTCGATATGAACAAATGCCAGGCCAGAGCATCCAGACGTTACAATTTCATGATTATTAAGCCGATCTCAGGTATATTTTTTTGAAATATGAAACTCAGTTAATATAACCAAAGCATTTTGTAAAAGAAGCCTGAGATCATTCCAACAAAAGTCTTTAGACTTTCGACTATAACCCTTCTGACTACGATGGTTACTGGCTTTGCTGCATCGCAACAGACTGCAATCTGTGTAGTAATACTACATCTGTCTAAGTCTATGTAATGTAGTTAATTTACCACTATTGTGCTGCGCACAAATTCCCTTTGACCTGCCCCGGTCAACTCAGCATCATAAAAAGCACCTGAGGCGTTGGCCACTTCGACAAACTTGCCGACGCAGGATGTGAACCGCTCGATCCGGGACTCCCAACTAAATAAATAACCCGGTGATAGCACTTAGAGAGAAGGATTGACTATGTCTAGTCTGAACCAAGATATCCAGGCAGTCGCTGGCCTGAAAGAAACCCACGGCTCTCCATGGGATGCAATCAACCCGGAATCTGCTGCCCGCATGCGTGCACAGAACAAATTCAAAACCGGTCTGGACATCGCTAAGTACACCGCTGGCATCATGCGTCGCGACATGGCTGAGTTCGACAAAGACAAAACCAAGTACACCCAGTCTCTGGGCTGCTGGCACGGTTTTGTCGGTCAGCAGAAGCTGATCTCTATCAAGAAGCACTTCGGTTCTACTGAACGT
>JAOXSA010000282.1 GCA_025800245.1 Amphritea sp.
CGATTTTATTGCCTGTCATCAGCCCCGCTTTCTCAGTCTCTACCCGATGCTCAGCAAGGCCCGCTCAGGGGCTACATTCCTACTCAATAGCACAGCATCAGCTGATACAGTCTGGGATACACTGCCCGAGGCGGTACAGAAGAAACTGATCAGCAAAAAAATGCGCCTGTTTGTGATCGATGCTTATAAAGTTGCTTCCCAATCCGGCTTAGGCAAACGTATCAACACCATCATGCAGACCTGTTTCTTTAAGATCTCCGGCATCTTGCCTCTGCAACAGGCACTGGAGGCAATCAAGCAGGCAGTACGTAAGAGCTATAGCAGCAATCCTGGAATCATCGATAAAAACCTGGTCGCCATCAGCCAGAGCATTAAACATCTGCATGAGGTTAGCATTCCAGATCATGCCACCAGCCGCATCCCAATGCATCAGCTGGATGCCAATAATGCCAACGATTTTGTTCGCCAACTGACAGCAGAGCTGATTGCCGGGCATGGCGACAAAATCCCGGTAAGCGCCCTGCCAGCCGATGGCACCTGGCCAACCGGCACCACCGCTTTTGAAAAGCGCGATCTGGCTCAGGAGTTGCCACTCTGGGATGAAAGCCTCTGCACCCACTGCGGCAAGTGTGTTCTGGTCTGCCCGCACAGCGTGATTCGCAGCAAAGTGTTTGATAAATCACTGCTGACAGAAGCCCCGGACGGGTTCAAAGCGGTTCCGGTCAAAGGCGCGAAGGATTTCCCAGCTGATAGCTATATCAGCTATCAGGTTTCGCCCGCAGACTGCACCGGCTGTACGCTGTGCGTCGATATCTGCCCTATCGTTGATAAGCAGAACCCCGATCACCGGGCGATCAATATGGTTCCCAAACAGCAAACTTTTGATCAGGAAAAAGAGAACTGGCAATTTTTCCTGCAGTTACCGGAGTTCGATCGGACCACACTAAAGAACAATACTCTCAAAGGCTCTATGGTGTTCCAGCCCCTGTTCGAATTCAGCGGCGCCTGTTCTGGCTGTGGTGAAACATCCTATATCCGCTTAGCCAGCCAACTTTTCGGCGACCGGATGCTGGTTGCCAACGCTACCGGCTGCTCTTCTATTTACGGCGGTAATCTGCCGACCACTCCCTGGACCAAGAATGCTGATGGCCGCGGACCGGCCTGGAACAACTCTCTGTTCGAAGACAACGCTGAGTTTGGATTAGGGATGCGGGTTGCACTGGATAAACAGCGAGATTATGCGATACGCCTGCTCATGGACCTTAAACCGATGCTGGATTCCGATCTGATTGAGCAGATCATCAATGAACCGGAAGCGGATGAAGCCGGTATTGAGCAGCAACGACAACGCATCGAACAGCTTAAGCTGCAACTTGATGGCCTGAGCGAGCACCCTGTTTGTGGCAGCGCTGCAATCGAACTACGTCATCTTGCCGATCAGCTAAGCCGGAAAAGCATCTGGATTATTGGCGGCGATGGCTGGGCCTATGACATCGGCTTCGGTGGTCTTGACCATGTGCTGGCTTCCGGCCGTAACGTAAATATCCTGGTGCTGGATACCGAGGTTTATTCCAACACCGGCGGCCAGACCTCTAAAGCTACTCCGATCGGTGCTGTGGCCAAGTTTTCGGCGTCTGGTAAAGGCGTAGCCAAGAAGGACCTGGCACGAATCGCCATGGATTATGAGCACGTTTACGTCGCTCATGTCGCCTACGCTGCAAAAGATGTACAGACTCTCAGAGCCTTCCTCGAGGCGGAGTCTTACGACGGCCCCTCTCTGATCATTGCTTACTCTCCCTGCATCGCCCATGGCTTTGAGATGAAAGATAACCACCTGCACCAGAAACTGGCAGTGGATACCGGACACTGGCCACTATTCAGATACGATCCCCGTCGGGCAGAGAACTATGAGAACCCTCTTAAGCTGGACTCTAAGCCACCCTCAGTGCCATACGCTGAGTTCGCGCACAGTGAGACCCGCTTTAATGCTCTGCTGAAGCAACATCCTGAACAGGCAGCAGCATTCCTGCAAAGAGCCCAGCACGATGTCAGCGAACGCTACAAGCGTTACCAGCAGATGGCCGAAATGGACTGGCATGAGGCTGACCAGCCTGATGCTCATTGAGGAAGTGATCCCCGGAACCTGATCCACTCAGCGTTCTGGGAATCATTATCATTTACAATCCTGTGTGATTCATTTATAAAGTGCACTGAATTAGATCTACTCTCTCAGGTACTCCGATGGCATCCTCTCTGAAAGCCAAAAGTCTTTGTAAGCTGAATAAGGATTCAATCAGCAAACACATGAAGGAACTTGCCGACATTACCCGAAACAGTCAGTATATCTGTACTAAGTGTGCACGATCATCAGAAAGTAAGAAGTGGCTGTGTAAGCCCGCTTCAATCTAAATACGGAGTTATTAATGCTAAGCGATTCAATGCTGGACAAACTGAACGCCCAGATCAATCTGGAGTTCTT
The DNA here is from genome assembly GCA_025800245.1 of Amphritea sp. GTDB lineage: Bacteria > Pseudomonadota > Gammaproteobacteria > Pseudomonadales > Balneatricaceae > Amphritea. The sequence continues at coordinate 2,480 of JAOXSA010000282.1, forward strand.
CTCTTCAAACATGTATCTGCAGATGAGTTCATGGGCAGAAGCTCAGGGCTTTGAGGGTTGCGCGGAATTTCTTTCCCACCATGCAGATGAAGAGATGCAGCACATGAAGCGCCTGTTTACCTATGTCAATGAGGCTGGGGGCATGGCTCGCATCGGTGCCATCGAAGCACCACAGGAAGAGTTTGAATCAATCAAGGATCTGTTTGAGAAAGTCTATGAGCATGAGTGTCTGATCACCCGCGAGATCAACCAACTGGCGCATGCTGCTTTCACCAACCAGGATTATTCAACCTTTAACTTCCTGCAATGGTACGTTGCCGAACAGCATGAAGAAGAGAAGCTGTTCAAGGGAATTCTCGACAAGATTGAGATCATTGGTGAAGACGGTAAAGGCCTGTTCTTCATTGATAAAGAGATCGGCGAAATGGCTACTCAGGAAGTTGGCAGTATCATGGAGCCAGGCAGCACACCCGCCTGATTGTTGATACAGAAACCTGTTTCAAAGCCTGCATTACGCAGGCTTTTTTACTTTCTGGACCGTATAAAAACACAAAGCGATACATTTATTGATAAATATCATTACCAAACTGTATTACTTTCACTATGATTTTGCTTACAAAGCGCTGCGCCGGCTCGCTGCGACAGATAATAAAGTGCAGGAGACAACCTGCTCTACCGAGGTAAGATCATGAGTAACTCCACCAGCCCGACCGAAGACTATTCACAATGTCATGTAGGTATCATTAAAAACTTCCAGAGCCTGAAGGAGCTTGGCGAGCTGGAAATCAGCGATCCGGTCAGCCCATTACAACAGGCGCAGGCGGAGAAGCTGGTTAAATTCTTCAAAGATGTCGTTCTGACCCACCATAAAGAGGAAGAACAGGAGCTGTTCACGGTCGTCATCGATTGTGCGCGTCCTGGTGAAGAACTGAAACGTGCGAAAGAACTGGTTGCACGCTTAACCAGCGAGCACCGCAGCCTAGAGAAAGAGTGGAAAGCGATCGAAGGCGATATCAAGAAGCTGGCTAAAGGAAAACCTGTCGCACTGGATAAGGTTGCGACAGTACTCATGGCCGAGCACTATCTGCAGCATGCAGAATTTGAAGAAACTGAGTTTCTGCCACTTTCAGCAGAAATTCTTAAAGATACCGGGATGGCTGAACTGGGTCTTACCCTGCACAGCCGTCACGACAATATCCGTATTCCAGGATATATCTGAGCCGATTCCCGATACCGGCAATGGCGGAGCAGATCACTGCTCCGCGGCTTCTGCTCCCAGCTGAGACCAGATACTTCCGCCCTTCTTATCAAGCTTGTCGATATAAGCCTGATGTTCAGACAACTCCACTTCAGCCGCTTTTCTGACCGTCAGATTGAACTGGGACATATCGATCCGACGAATCGGCTCAGCCCCATCTTCTCCCTCATCATCACCCGCCAGCAGCAGATTTTTCTGACCACCGGTCAGCATCAGATAGACGTCAGCAAGGATCTCAGAGTCAAGCAATGCGCCGTGCAGTTCACGGTGTGAGTTATCGATACCGTAACGACGGCAGAGAGCATCCAGATTGTTCTTCTGGCCCGGGTGCTTTTTCCGCGCCAGTGCCAGGGTATCAGTAACCTGACAGAAATCCTTAATGCGCTCATTATGGCCGTTCAGACCAAACTCATGGTCCATAAAGCCAACGTCAAAGGCAGCATTATGGATTACCAGATCAGCGCCGCGGATAAACTCGATAAATTCATCCTGAATATCAGCGAACAGAGGTTTGTCAGCAAGAAACTCGTTGGTAATACCGTGTACCGAGATCGCTTCATCTTCAACGACCCGCTCCGGATTGATATAGCGGTGGTAGGTCCGTCCGGTTAAGCGACGGTTGATCATCTCGACACAACCGATCTCAATGATCCGGTGCCCCTCTTTTGGCTCAATACCGGTGGTTTCGGTATCCAGTACTATCTGTCTCATCTTGATCCTGTCACTTATAAATCATTGGTGTCAGCTATCAGCTGCCAGAATCAGGCCCTTTGTCGTGCCTGTTCTACTCCCCGGTTAGCCAGATCGTCGGCCAGCTCATTGCCCGGGTGACCGCTATGGCCTTTCACCCAGCGCCATTCTACATCGTGGCGGCCGGTCTGTTCATCCAGTTGCTGCCACAGATCGGCATTTTTTACCGGCTTTTTGGCAGATGTTTTCCAACCATTGCGCTTCCAGCCCTTGAGCCATTCCGTAATGCCTTTACGTACATACTGGGAATCCGTCGTCAGAATTACTTCACAGGACTGTTTCAGTGCCGCCAGCGCTTCAATTGCGGCCATTAACTCCATTCGGTTGTTGGTTGTTTCCAGTTCACCACCAAACAGCTGTTTCTCATGTTCTCCATACTGAAGTACAGCGCCCCAGCCCCCCGGAC
>JAOXSA010000159.1 GCA_025800245.1 Amphritea sp.
ATTCCCTGGCTGGGCTTTCCGCTGGCTGATCTGATTAAGCGCTTTGAGCCTACCTCAAAAGCGAAGTACGTGCAGTTTACCACCCTGTTCGATACCAACCAGATGCCGGAACAGGGCAGTGCTTTCACGACGATTCAGTGGCCCTATGTTGAAGGGTTGCGCATGGATGAGGCGATGAACCCGCTGACGCTGTTGGCGGTGGGTGTCTATGGTAATGCGCTGCCGCCTCAGAACGGTGCACCACTGCGTCTGGTAGTACCCTGGAAATACGGTTTTAAGTCGATTAAATCCATTGTGAAGATTCACTTCTCTGAGACGATGCCACTGACCAGTTGGAATAAGACCGTCCCCGATGAATACGGTTTCTATGCCAATGTGAATCCTGAGGTGGATCATCCTCGTTGGTCACAGGCGACCGAGCGGCGCTTACCCTCAACGCTGTTTAATCAGAATATCGTGGTGACGAAGCCGTTTAACGGCTACGCCGAAGAAGTGGCTCATCTGTATCAGGG
>JAOXSA010000081.1 GCA_025800245.1 Amphritea sp.
CCTCATCCATCCGCCCTGTCAGTACCTTTTGCGCCAGCGGATTGTTATAAATATCCAGCGAGCCAGGCAGCGTATCCCGCAGAGGCTGTGTCGCTTTATAGGTGAGTCCCAATGATACGATGGCAGCGCCAGCCATCAGCAGGCCCTTCATCAGCATATCTACAGGTAAAAGTGCTGCACCGACTATCAGCAGAAGCCCCAGCAACTGACATAACAGCATGGTCGTTGAGAACTGACTACGCCCGAGACTGGCTTTACCTGCTTGATTTATCTTGCTGTAGAGCTGCTCAGCGTTACGCTTCGCCTCTTCAGGCAGGCAGGTTCTTACCGATTGATAACCGATCTTTTTGCCCTTCAGATCATACTGCGGGGTGACATAGGCCTGCACCCAGTAATGATCACCGTTCTTGCAGCGGTTTTTTACCGCCCCCAGCCATGGCTTATCCTCTCTGAGGTGATCCCAGAGATCTTTGAATGCCGCTTTGGGCATATCGGAATGACGTACGATATTGTGATGCTGCCCCACCAGCTCGTTCAGGCTATAACCTGAAACATCAACGAAGTGCTGGTTGGCATAAATGATACGACCGTCAAGGTCTGTCGTTGAGATGAGTCGAACATGTTCAGAAAAACTCTGTTCAACACCGGTAACTTGCTTATCAGCCACTTGCCCTTTCTCCTTAATAAGGCAACTTTCTCCGGACGAGCGCTAATGCATTACCGCTGGCAACGTGCACAGAGAACTGCAATTGACCCCATCCATGAAATACGCAGGCCGTGTACAACTCTGCCACTTGCCATCAAATGGAACGTAAAATCCTGTGAAAGGACTATGCACGGAAATCATTAATAAACCTAGTTCATACCGGTCGATTTTCCAGCAATTAGTAACATCAGTTACCCAAAATGGTGGAACCTCAGACAACCTTACAAGATTTGAATTGCGACCCCGAATTTTCTGTATCAGAATCATTATGAAAGGTTTCTATATGCAACTTAAACAGGGATGAATCAAAATGCAGGACGACACCATTTATCGCCCACCAACCGCCGAGTTGGAGCAACCTGAAAACCAGACTGATCAGGAACTGGCAAGCCGCTGGAGTCGCCTTGGCGCAGCACTGCTGGATACGCTTTTCATTATGCTACTGTTCTTTCCTCTGGTCTGGTTTGTCGGCATCTGGGACATCTTATTGAACGAATCAACCTCACTTAGTATCGATCTGTTACTGAGTCTGGGGGTACTGATTACCTATCTGATTCTCAACGGTTACCTGCTCGCAACCGAAGGCCAGACACTGGGTAAAAAGCTGATTGGTATCCGCGTGGTTGACTCTGAAACCGGGCAGATACTGAGTTTTGCTAAAATCTTCGGGGTTCGCTATCTGCCGATATTTATCTGCAGCCAGATACCCGCTATTGGTCAGATTGTCGGACTCATCGATTCCATCTTTATCTTTCGTAAAGATAAGCGCTGCCTGCACGACCTGATTGCCGATACCAGAGTGATCAAAGCCAGATAACAGCGATAAAAAAAACCGCCATAACGGCGGTTTTTTTTGTCTTCTGAAGCAGCCTTAAAGGCGGATCATCACTTTCTTAATATCAACGTATTTTTCCATCGCGTGCAGTGACTTATCCCGGCCATTACCGGAAGCTTTCACTCCACCGAACGGAACCGTGGTATCACCTTCACCCCAGGTGTTTACCCAGACCATGCCGCTCTCGATCTTGCGGCTTACACGATGCGCCCGGGACAGATTTTCGGTCCACAGTGCTGCCCCCAGTCCGTACATAGAGTCATTGGCCAGTTCAATAGCCTCCTCCTCTGTCTCGAATTCACAGACAGCCAGTACCGGGCCGAAGATCTCCTCTTTAACAAAGGTCATCTCATTATTAGCACCGTCGACTATGGTCGGTTTGGCAAAGAAGCCCTGCCCTTCCTGATAGTCCGGCAGACCACCCATCACAACCTGACCACCTTCATCCATGGCAGACTGGATATAATGCTGTACTGTATTGAGCTGCGCACCATCGACCATCGGCCCCATGGTGGTGGCAGGATCCAGCGGATCACCTGGCTGGAAACGAGCAGCCGCTTCGATCAGTTCAGCCAGAAACGTTTCTTTGATACTTTTCTCAACGTACAGGCGAGAACAGGCAATACAAACCTCTCCCTGATTGGCAAAGATCGCATTTGCAGAAGCCGCTGCCGCTTTTTTCAGATCTGCATCAGCGAAGACCAGATTCGGAGATTTACCGCCAGCTTCCAGCCATACACGTTTCATGTTGGATTCACCGGCATAGCCCATCAACATACCTGCCACCCGGGTAGAACCGGTAAAAGCCAGTACATTGACATCCATATGCAGCGCCAGTGCTTTACCGGCGGTGTGACCAAAGCCAGGCAGTACGTTCAGAACACCTGGAGGCATACCCGCCTCTACCGCCAGCTCAGCCAGTCGCAATGCACTCAGTGGAGACTTTTCTGACGGTTTCAGCACCACGCAGTTACCTGCCGCCAGGGCCGGAGCAATTTTCCAGCTCACCATCATCAGTGGATAGTTCCAGGGCGTAATAGCACCGACAACACCGACGGACTCGTGGTGGATCAGCGCCAGAGTATCTGTACCAGTTGGCGCGATCTCGCCATACACCTTATCGATGCATTCAGCGGTCCAGCGGAAGCAGTCGATCGCGTCCGGCACATCAATGCCGACCATCTCCGAGATCGACTTACCCATATCCAGCGTGTCCAGCAACGCGAATTCATCCTTGTGCTGCTCAATCAGATCCGCCCATTTCAGCATCACCTGCTTACGCTGGCGGGGATGCATCTCAGACCAGACGCCGGATTTAAATACAGCTTTGGCATTGGCTACCGCCAGATCCACATCCGCTGCATCACAGCTGGAAACCTCAGCCAGCAACTGCTCTGTTGCCGGGTTAATACAAGGAAATGTTTCACCACTCACTGCCGGCTGAAATGCACCGTTGATAAATGCCTTATCACGGAAGGTTAGGGTCTCACTCAGGCTTTTCCATTCAGAATAGCTTTTCATCTGTTTTGTTCTCCGCTTTCTGGAACCGGGTACCGGCCAGCCGGCTTACCCTGATTGAATCGCATCAGTCTATGCCCCAACGAAACCCGGCTCTATATACCCGAGGGGGTAGCGGGCACAGACTGAAAAATCACAGCCTCAATACCTACCGGGATATACCTATCCAAAGGTGTATTTCCCACAGCAACACAGACTTAAACGATAACGCTCTGCTGTTAAAAGTCACATAGACTTTCTCATGAACAGCGAGCTATGTGATCCAGCATCTATTATCACACCAGCATACAGAAACAAGGCTATCTCATTATCAGAGATGGCCTTTTCTCTTTTTCAGCTCAGTAGTAGACTCGCGGTTTATTCAATCGTTTTGTTGTCTGAGGCACGGATGTCAATCGCACTGCTTTCCATCTTTATCCCCACTTTTTTCTTTGTCTCCATCACACCGGGGATGTGTATGACTCTGGCACTGAGTCTTGGAATGTCGGTGGGTGTACGGCGTAGCCTGCACATGATGTGGGGTGAGTTGATCGGTGTTGGTATTGTGGCCGCTTCAGCAGCCCTGGGTGTTGCCGCGCTGATGCTGCAGTTTCCCGAAGCCTTTATCATTCTGAAACTGGGCGGCGGGGCTTATCTGGGCTGGCTAGGCGTTCAGATGTGGCAATCCAAAGGCAAGCTGGTCATGCCTGAACCAGGCCAGGAAGTGGCGGTTCAGGGCAACCTTCAGCTGGCTTCGAACGGTTTTATTACCGCCATCGCAAACCCCAAAGGCTGGGCATTTTTTGTCACCCTGCTACCACCTTTTCTGAATCAGGATCAGCCGTTAGCGCCACAACTGACCCTTCTGGTGGCCATGATTCTGCTGCTTGAGTTCCTCTGCCTGCTGATTTACGCATCCGGCGGAAAAGCGCTACGCCATCTGCTGCTGGATCGCGGCAATGTAAAACTGATGAACCGCATCGCCGGCTCACTAATGATTGGTGTCGGAATCTGGCTGGCTGTGGGCTAGTAACGCCTTAAAGGCGGGCGATAGTCTTTGATACCGCCAACACCATCATCATCCCTGTACAGGTGATAGTACTCCTGTGCCAGAGTATCCCAGACCAGATGCGTCTCATATCTGGGCGGAATACGATAGCGTCGTTCTCCCAGGTATTCCACTTCATATTGCTGCTGCGGAGGCGCAATCACTAAAGCGGCCAGTTCTTCGGCCTGCCAACTGTAGTAACCTTTCGGTAACCCATACGCTTTAGCAATTTCATGATCACCAAAAGCCGGGCCGATCAGGCTCAGAGAGTAGCAGTTGCCGGTGTCTTCGATACAGTAACGACCAGAGTTCAGATCAAGAACATAGTTTTCCTGCCCATAACGAACACCCTGCCCACCACAGGCAGTTAATCCCAGAACGAGCAGAACAACAGCACTGCCATGACACATCTTCCCTATTAAGCTGATTCCCATTATTTTTCTCTCAAATGTCTATAAAGTCAGGCTGATAACAGCCGCTTACCTTTATTCAGGACTATGCTGAATAGACAAATGATTCAGGATTTTTATCCATAGGGAGGTGCTACAGGTGACTCAGGCAGAAAAGTTTACCTATGTCGCGCTGGAAAAACGGACCAAAGCACTGGCTCTGGCACTGGGGTATCGTGATCAGGATACGCTGGATCACTCAGACAGGGTCCAGGCATTGGCCCATGAACTGGCAATAGCGGTAGGGCTGAGTGAAGAAGATCTTGGAGCAATCAGGGTCAGCGCCAAGTTTCACGATATTGGCAAGATCGGTATTCCCGACCATGTGCTGATGAAACCCGGGCGCCTTGATGAAGAGGAGTGGGCAATCATGCATCAGCATCCTCTTATCGGAGAACAGATCGTCGTATCCACCGAGCTGGATGGCGCATCACAGACTGCCCACATTATCCGCCACCACCATGAACGCTTCGACGGCAACGGATACCCGGATAACCTCTCTGGCGAATCAATCCCTATCGGGGCCCGGATTATCAGCATTGTGGACAGTTATGATGCCATGGCTCATACACGGGCTTATCACAAGGGCCGCAGCCATGATGAGATCATGCGGGTCATTGAAGATGAAAGCGGCGTCAAGCATGATCCTTATCTACTACGCCATTTCAACCGTCTGATAAAACAAAGCCGGCACAGAGTCAGATAATCAGTCCGGTATCAGCTCTCCAATAACCCGGGTCACCGGTTTAACACCAGCCCAGACATCCAGAGCCAGATCTTCCGGCTCATCATTAGGACCTCCCGTGCGAACCTTTGCTGACACCTCCTCGATAGGGAATGCAAAGACTGCGGTCACATCCATCTCTTTCCGGGTAGGCGGCCGTGCTTCTGAAGAACGGCCGGGGCTGTAGTGATCCAGCATAGCGTCAAACGCATTACGCTTCTCTTCCGCATCTTCCACTAACCGACCTTTGGCATACAGCACTACCGAACGAAAATTTACAGAGTGATTATAGGCTGAGCGGGCGAATACCAGTCCATCCAGAAGGCACACGGTTATGCAGGCAGTCTCGCCTCTCAGCAACGCCCTGAACAAGCCATTCTTAACTGAACCATGCAGCATAAGCTCATCTCCAATCCGCCAGTGTGAACTAGGCTGAACCATGGCCTGCCCTTCGACGCTGACACCGATATTACACACCAGTGCCTCATCCAGTATCCGGTATATCGTTTCACGGTCGTAACTGGCTTTTTTACGGCCCCGCCTTACCCTATTTCTCTCGGTGATCAGTACCTCACTCATACTCACTTTTCCTGCCAACTGATTGATTTCCAGTTAGCGTAACTACTATATTGGTACCAAATAAGATCCATTAAATGAAAACATATAAGATCCAATTTTGAAGCAGCCCAACTATACAGAACTGTTCATTCCTTTCCTTAACCAGGAAACCATCCCCCGCCCTCGCTACAGAGCCCTGTTTCTCTATCTGCAACAGGCAATTATCGCCGGGCAGCTCCCGGCTAATAGCCGTTTACCGGCAACCCGGGAACTGGCTCAGCTGCTGCAACTGTCCCGGAATACGGTCAAACAGGTCTATGAAATGCTGCATGCCGAAGGCTATATAGAGACCCGACAGGGCGATGGCAGTTATGTATCTCCCCAACTGGATGGCCGCTGCCTGCAGGCAGAAGGCAGCACTGCGCCCCGGAAGAAAGGCACTGTACGGCTATCCCGAAAAAGCCGACAGCTGGAGCAATTACGCTCCCTGTATCACCATAACCGCGAGGAGTTACTACTGCCGGCTATGCCCGCGCTGGAAGAGTTCCCCTGGACTCAGTGGCAACGTTCTGTGGTCCAGGCTGGCAGGCAGATGAAGTTCTATAGAAGCAGCTCACTGCTGGGTGACGCCGGATTAAGGGAACAGATAGCCGCTTACCTGGAAAGTAGCCGGGGTATCCGCTGCCATCCTGACCAGGTAATGATCTGCTCCGGTTCGCAGCAGGGCCTGCAACTGGCTTTTTCCATGTTGCTGGACCCCGGTGATGAAGTTCTGGTGGAGGATCCGGGCTTTCCCGGTATCGATGGGGCTATCAGCAACGCCGAAGGAGTCAAAGTCTCTGTCACCATTGATCAGCAGGGATTCCGAACGGATCTTCTGCACAACCATCCTCAGGCAAGGCTGGCATTTATCACCCCGTCCAGAAACTACCCGATGGGTTATACCCTGAGCCTTGAAAGGCGCCTGCAGTTACTGCAATGGGCTGATGATCGCGAATGCTGCATTATCGAGGACGACTATGACAGTGAATTCCGCTTCGACGGCCCGCCGATATCGGCTCTGCAGGGCCTGGAAGGAGAACACAAGGTCATCTATTCCGGGACGTTCAGCAGGGTGCTGCATCCGGCAATCCGGCTCGCCTATCTGGTCATACCTGAAAGCCTCGTAGAGCCATTCTGTCGAATGCGCAGTATCCAGGACGGTGGATTGTCAGCTCTGCCGCAGATGGCACTGGCCGATTTTATGGCCCGGGGCCAGTTCTCCAGCCATCTGCGCAGAATGCGTAAACTGTATCGCAGACGCCGGGACTATCTGTTACAGCAGATTGATCTGAAATTTCCCGGGATTCTGGCATGGGAACCCAGCGATGGCGGTATGCACTGCGTCTTCAGACTGAGTGAGCTTTACGATGATCAGAAGATTGCCAGAATAGCTAATCAGCAGGGATTAGGGCTTCGCCCACTATCCTATTATTTCGATCAGCAACAACCGATTAACGGTCTGGTAATTGGCTTTGCAGGCTTCAGCGAACAACAGATTGATCAGGGACTGGAACGGCTCAGGACGATTCTTGAATCCGGGCAAAAAAAGGGCTGACCAGAATAAAGGTTCAGCCCAAGGATAGTGACTTTTTACTCAGCGGCCTGTTTATTAGCTGCCAGCACATACAGGTATTCCAGCGCCAGGGTTGCACCTGCCAGGGACGTGATCTCAGCATGGTCGTAGGCCGGAGCCACTTCAACCACATCCATGCCTACCAGATTGAGCCCCTGCAGCCCACGAATCACTTTCAGAGCGCAGTCCATGGTCATACCGCCGGATACCGGGGTACCGGTTCCCGGCGCATATGCCGGATCGAGACCGTCGATATCAAAACTGACATAGGTTTTTTTGTCGCCCACTCTGGCTTTAATCCGCTCAAGAATGCCGTGGGGACCATGATCACCTACCCAGGCCGCATCCAGTACCTCAAACGGATGGCCATCCAGATCGTAGGCGGTACGGATACCGATCTGAATAGAATGCTCTGTATCCAGCAACCCCTCTTCTACTGCATGATGAAACAGCGTTCCGTGATCATATTTGGTGCCACCGGAATAGGTATCGGTGTGTGCATCAAAATGGATCAGCGCCAGAGGACCATGCTTCTTTGCATAGGCCCGCAGCACGGGCAGTGTAATAAAGTGATCACCACCGAATGTCAGGGAAGACTTACCGGCATTCAGAATGCCACTGATATGCGCTTCCAGATTTTCTACCATGGTCTGTGGCTCACCATGTTTAAACAGCACATTGCCTGAATCGGCCACTTTCAGATGATCATCAAGAGCAAACTGCCAGGGCCAGCGCGCACCTTCCCAGATCAATTGTGCGGAGGCCTGCCGCACACCCTGCGGCCCGAAACGGGCACCGGAACGACCGGAGGTAGCCATGTCGAATGGCACACCCGCAACAATAACCTCGGCATCAGAGTTCGCAGGATCACTGACCACCGGAAACTCCATGAAGGTCATCCCCAGAGATCCATATATTGGCAGATCGGCATCAGCAACAGTTTTCGGCATATCAGACATGGCTCACCTCAGTCTTATCAGAATCATTTCAGACCATTTCTTCCTGAAACTTGTTTGCAAGTTATTGTCAGAAAAGTGGTTGTAGGTCGTTATTTAATTTGAGCATACGTGGGCAGCTATAATTATTGAAATGCATAGTTATAATCATAGCATGCACACAATTAATAACCTGTACCTATGAAACCATTACGTCAGTTCGATCTTAATCTTTTACTGCTTCTTGAAGCACTGCTGACAGAGTGCCATGTCAGCCGGGCAGCTGAAAAAATGTATCTGAGTCAGTCCGCCATGAGTCATGCACTTAACCGACTCAGAGAGCATCTGAACGATCCGGTTCTGGTGCGCACGGCAAACGGCTTAAAACCTACGCCACGTGCAGAACGGATGTTGCCAGAGATTCGTGAGGCCCTGTCATTAATTGAGCACTCTCTGACACCGGATACTCCCTTTGATCCGCAACAGAGTGAGCGGCATTTCCGGATCGGCTCCACGGACTACTTCGAAGCGACAGTGCTGCCAGAGCTGATTGCCGACCTGCAAACCAGTGCTCCCCGAATCAGTATTGAGATCGAAGTAATTGATCAGAACAGCAGCTGGGAAAAGCTGGCGAATCAACAACTGGATCTGATAGTCGGTATGGAGCAAAGCCTTTCGGTACCTGGCCCGCTGATCCAGCAGCTCTGGCACTCTGAACCCCAGGTTTGCCTGGCCGGGGAACAGAATGAGCAGATCAGGGACAGTTTGACTCTGGCTCAATATCTGCAGCAGAAACACATCGTATTTACCGATCTCACCGGTCAGACGGAAACTGCAACCGATCGCTGGCTGAGGGAGCTTAAGCACTCCCGTAACACTATCGCCCGGACCGTCAACTATATGGCTGCCGCCAGAGCTGCGGCGATGACCGACGCTATCATTACCCTGCCACAACATATGGCAAACCTGTTCTGCACTATGCTGCCACTGAAACTGATCACACCACCGGAAGGATTGCCGGACGTCGTAATGACAATGATTCATCATCCCCTTTACAGTCAGGACCCGGGGCTGCAGTGGTTACGGGAGAAGATTGCCGGCTATCCTGCCGACCAGCTGATTAATCACTGATCAGCTTACTTAAATATCAGCGGGTTATAGCGCTAACGGGCTAAAATACGGTTGTACCGAACGTAAAAGCAGGCTTTAATTAGCCATTCGATATATGGGTAGAACATTAAGGTTGTGTGATCTGTGTCCAAGTATCATCGCGTAGCAAAACAACCCCTTATGCAGTGGCACGATGCCATTGCCGGGATCATCACTCACGGTGTCACCGATGAAGCCGTAGACGGCCTGATGGATACCCTGCGGAAGATCGTAGAAGCCGACGGCTGTAGTCTGTTGGTCTATCCGGACGGCTCCCAGCCCTACTGCCCTTTTCGTAAGCGCAGAAAGGGAGAGGATCCGCGCATCCATATCGACCAGTACCTGCAAAGCGCATACCTGCTGGACCCGTTCTACCGACTGGCCGTCGATGGTACTGCCGAAGGTGTTTATGCCCTCAGCACCATTGCACCCGATGCATTCAAACAAAGCGAGTTTTATCGGGTCTATTACCGACTGGTCAACTTCGGTGATGAGATCTGCATGATTATTCCGACACCGGATGAAGCAACCATTCAGGTATCTGTCAGTCGTCAGGATGATAAACCCAGATTCACTGCATCGCAGCAGGCCCTGCTGGAACGGGTTTTCTCAACCGTGCGGGCAATTCTGCTTAAGTGGTGGGCTGCATCCCATGCCCAGAACAAAGAAAATTTCCTTGAATCACACCTTGAGTGCGCTCTGAGCAACTTTGGCAGTTCGGTTCTGACCCAGCGTGAAACCCAGATCCTGCAACTGGTGCTGCGGGGCTACGCAGTTAAGAACATTGCCCAGAAACTGGAAATCAGTCCGGAAACCATCAAGCATCACCGCAAGAACATCTACGCCAAGCTGGATATCAACTCGCAGGCAGAACTGTTCCACCTGTTTATCGATTCTCTGCGTATGGTCACCCCTGACTCTCCGCCGGATCCGCTGACTAATTATCTGAAACCACCGGGTCAGTAATCACATCATCACCCGAATGTGACAATTTGATGAAGTTTAATTTACCTGTTGCTGGGTCGACTAAACTTCAGTCATGTTCAGGAAAATATTAACAATAACAGGGTGTTGTCTTGCTTTATCTGTGCCGACTATCAGCCCGCCTGTATCCGCAGCAGAATTACTGGTCGGGAAAACCTGCCCGGTTTACTACCAGCAACAGCCTGTAGGGTTTCTCGTTTTCTCCCGGGAGTGGTATCACACCAGCCGCTCTCACCCAAGCTATACCGCGACTGATAATTCCACAGGGATTGGTCTGGAGATCCATTTTTTCAGCAATGACCGGGGCGATGTTGATATCCTCAATCTGCCGGACTGCAACCGTTATCGTATGCTGCAGATACGAACCAGCAACGCCAGAATGTTACCCGGTGAAAAAACCACTCAGGTCGATGTACCTGACAGTTCCATCTCCCCTTTCTACGACAGCTCGCCCCTTGAGCATGGCCGCGGAGTTCATCTTGCTCCGCCTGATGACACGGATAAACCCTGGACCGGTCGCCCGACACGGGCATCCACTGTTGCCATTTATGATACTCCCTACGTTTCAGACGCCTGGGGAGTATGGGGCGACAATATCGATGTCAGTTTCGAAACCTGTGTCGTGTGCGAACGGGATCAGCAATACGATGAACTGCTTTCCTGCGGCAACTGGGGATATCGTCGCACATTTATGGGCGGTATGACGGGCTGGGCTGAACCTGAGTTCCAACCGGTTCAATGCCAGGCATCCGCATCAGAACTGTACCGTCAGACTCTGAATGCCTCCAACCGTATTGAATACAGTTACTGGATCAACTGGCGCTGAACCTGTCAGGTTTAACAAAAGTTTCTGCGCTTTTCGTCAGACTGTGCTTCAATACTATTCAGGGGCGGGAACCGGGCAATAATAATGAGCTATGAAGTCAAACTGGATGTACTGAATAGCTACGTGCGGGTAGAAGTCAGCGGCACCAGGATTCCAGGCGAAGTAGCGGATAGTTCACTGGCGGTCTGGAAAAAGGTCGCTGAAACCTGCAAGAAGCATCAGATCAATCACGTACTGGCGGTGTTCCATCTGAAAGGACAGCGCACCATCACTGACACCCTGAAAATCATTGAAGGGGCCAAACTCTGGGTCTGGCCAGAACTGATGATGGCGTACGTTGACAGCGATGAAAACAGCCAGGCGAACAACGCCATCCTGGAACAGATAACCCTTTCCCATGGCATATCATTCAGAGCTTTTGCTAATGAACAGCAGGGGATCCGCTGGCTCGAAAACTTTCACCGCTGAAACAAAAGAGCCGCTCTATGAGCGCGATGCTGCTTACTTAAGATTGATTCAATAAAAACGGTTTGATTGGACTTGTAGTGAGGCACGCCCTCGCGCCGAATAAAACGTTTAAATCGGCACGGGGACGTGCCTCTCTACCTAAAAAAAGCTAAAAAAAAAA
>JAOXSA010000301.1 GCA_025800245.1 Amphritea sp.
CCCATCGCGGCAAGATGCCGCTCCCACAGCTACTTCTCAACTACAAGCCACATTCAAGAAGGATATATTTGCTCTTGTGGGAGGCGTGCCCCGCGGCGATAAGTAAGTCCTTATTAAAGCCTCGCCGCGAGGGCGCGCCTCCCAAATAATCTGAAATACTCTAACTCTTAGCTTTTTCGAGCCACCAGCGAGCATTGCTCTGCAATGCGATCGAGCCACGAGCTACCCTCTCCCATATCGGCACGGGGGCGTGCCTCACTACACTGTCTGTTCAGACATCCGAAGCTTTCACGTTTTCCAACCACCAGCAAGCATTGCTCCGCAATGCGGTCCAGCAAGGCGGATTTCATCCGCCGGTCTTGCTACTAATCAGTGCTTATCCGTCCGAACAATCTGAGACAGGTCCGCGACCAGTTTGCCCAGTTCATCGGTTGCCTGATTGGTCTTATGCATAGTCTGCATATTCTCATCGGAGATATCCCGGATTGAGATAATACTGCGACTCAGGCTCTCGGCGGTTTCATTCTGTTGCTCAGCGGCATGAGCTATCTGCTGGCTCTGAGCGGAGATTGTATCCATGGATTCAGCCACCTGATCGAATGCCTTACCGGCATTCTGTGCCTGCTCGATACTGCCTTTCGCCTTGGTATAACTCTGCTCCATCGCCCCGGAGGTTTTATCAACATAGAGTTTGATGGTTTCAACGGTGCTTTTTATCTTCTCAGTCGATTCCTGAGTTCTCTGCGCCAGCGTTCTCACCTCATCCGCAACCACTGCAAAACCACGGCCATTATCTCCTGCCCGGGCCGCTTCAATCGCAGCATTCAGGGCCAGCAGATTAGTCTGGTTAGCGATATCATTAATCAGGGTGGTGATATCACCGATCTCTTCGGTTTTCTGGTGCAACTGTCGGGAGGACTCAGACGCGGTGCCGACCTCTGCTACCAGAGTTTCAATCCCATGAAGCATATCGTTGACGATCTTACGACCACCCTTGGCATCTTCCGCCGCGGTATGGG
>JAOXSA010000302.1 GCA_025800245.1 Amphritea sp.
TCCATCGCCTACGGCGGAAGCAATGCGGGGATTTCCACCGGCTTCCTGTGATCGACTTCCAGCTCATCTCAACCTTCGTCCATGAACCAACCGACGAGGTGTGATCGGATCTGTCTGCCGGTCACCAGCTTCTGTCCAGCTTCTGTCGGCCGGTCGATTCTGGGTGGGTAGGTACCAGCCGCTTCAGCCCAGAGATATCCGGGGCCAGTCAACCACTCCCGCTGGTTGACGTTAGCCATCCGGTTACTGGTCCTGTTCGCCGGAACAGATCATCCTGGCAAAAGCCTGGTGCAAAGGGCGAGATATACCTACCTATTCGGCAGGTCTACGCGCCGATGTGGTTCCTTGTGAAGGTCAGCCCGCGTTTCAGCAAGGGAGCCGCCCGTCAGTTTCGGCTACTGCAAAATTGTTGACGCGGCAGCCACAAGAAATCCAGGAAATAGTCAAAGTGGTCCAGAGGATGCGTTCTTTGCCCACGGGGAGATAATCCTGACAGCTATGCTACATGACAGTGACCGCGCAGTGAGACAGCTGGCTGCCACCAGGATCCTGACCGCACGGTGACAAAACGTGCGCCAGCTACAGGTGTTCGGTGTTCACTGCCTGAACAGGCGGGCAGAACGCTTCATAGGCATGACCAGCTGGTGCGGTCGTATCAACGAGCCACCAGTCACAAAGGACCTGAGTGACAGTGAGATTACCATTCACCAGTGCCCGGGATCAGCCGCTGGAACTGCCTGGCTTAGAGTTGAGAGATGTGTGAGGCTGGTGACGGAAGCATCCTGGTCTGTGTGCGGGTAAGAAAACCGGCATGCGCTGATTATATCACGTTAGTCAGCCAGCGAAGCCAGAATAGAGTTCAGCACCAAAGAGAATTGCCGCACGTAATCTGGTGCTGTACCCTCGAGCCGTTCTGATTGCGACCTGGTACCCGTGCACCATCAAATTTGGGTCGCTTGGTTTAGCTGCCACTTGAGCAAT
>JAOXSA010000311.1 GCA_025800245.1 Amphritea sp.
CCGCCATTCGATAGGAACACCCTTCTGGTGGCAGGTAGAAGTCGACAATCTCCGGAAACTGCTTTTGCAGAATCGGCACAAACACTTCGTTCAGCGCAACCCCAAGGATCGCGGGCTCATCAGGTGGACGTCCTGTGTAAGTGCTGTGATAGATCGGGCGCTCGCGCTGGGTAATGCGCTCCACGGTAAACACGGGGAAACTATCCACTTCATTGTAGTAGCCAGTATGATCTCCAAAGGGGCCTTCATCAGCCATCTCGTCTGGCGCGATATACCCCTCTAAAATAAATTCCGCACTCGCCGGAACCTGCAAGTCATTACCAAGACACTTAACCACTTCTGTTTTACCGCCGCGCAACAGCCCAGCAAAAGCGTACTCAGAGAGCGTATCTGGCACGGGGGTAACTGCACCCAAGATCGTTGCAGGGTCAGCACCGAGCGCAACTGCAACCGGAAAGTTTTCACCCGGGTGGGCTTTTTTCCATTCACGGAAGTCCAGTGCACCGC
>JAOXSA010000173.1 GCA_025800245.1 Amphritea sp.
CTTCCGATCTGTTCACCATTTTGGCAGTTACAGGTACGGTATTCAGAAAGAACTGAGCTAAGCTGAAAACGGATGGTCGCTGCTCTGCCTGATAGTTCTGTTGTCTTCAGATAGCCGCCTGGAGTTTTTCGGAGACTGAACTCCGCCTTCTACCGTAAGAACCGTTTTTCAGGGGATGATAATCCGGATGGATTTACTGCGTTTCTCTCTCAGTTCGCTCCGCGACAGGGTACTGATTCTGACTCTGGGCGGTTTTCTCATTACAGCGATCACCCTGACCGGACTGATTGTCCGTTATCTTCAGAATGAAACCCTGAGCCTGCTGATCCAACAGCAGCAGGGAATGATTGATGTGGTCGTCCGACAGATGGACTAAGCTCTGACAGCCAGAGTGGAGTATCTGGAGAGCTTTGCCAGCAGGCTTCAGAACCAGAATAAACTTCAGGGGAAGCCCGCAATTCAGGCGGCACTGAACCATGAAACCCACTTACACAGTCTGTTCAGCGGCGGATTGGTCGTCCTTAACCGGGAGGCCGTGTCCACTGTCGACTACCCGATAATTGCCAATCGCATCGGCATCGACTTCTCCGACCGCAAACATGTTCAGAAAGTGCTGGCCACCAAACAGACGGTCATCACCCGTCCACTGATCGGCAAGGGCCTTAAGACCCCTCTGTTTGCGATCAACACGCCGATTCTGTCCGATGATGGTGAGACGGTGCTGGGCTTCATCTTCGGAGTGAATGTGCTGGCGCGGGATAACCTGCTGCAGAATATCTCCGATATGACGCTCAGCGATACCGGTCATACCATGATCATCGACCCGAACCTGAAAATATACGTCACCGATTCCCGTGCAGGCCTGTCTCTGAAGCCCTATTCGGGTGATCACAGTTCGGATTGCATTAGTCAGGTGCTGGCCGGTAGCCAGTCAGGAACCTGTATTAACAGAAACGGGGCGGCCTCTCTTTATGCATCAGACAGAATTGATCGTATGGGATGGGTCGTCATCCGCAGCTACCCCCTGAGCCTGGCCAACGATCCGATCAGAAACCTGACTTATGAGATCAGCGGCATCACCATTGTACTGCTGGTATTCATGGGGATTCTTATCGCCTACCTGCTGAAAAGACAGCTGATCCCCCTGAACCAGGCTTCCCAAAAAATCCAGGCGATGGCTGACGGCAGTGAGCCAATGACCCATCTACAGAAACACCACGAAGACGAAGTAGGCAAACTGGTCAAGGCCTTCAACCAGCTACACCAGTCTCGTCAGCGATATGAAGAGGCCCTGCGGGCATCCGAAGAACGCTACCGCCTGACCATGGAAGCGACTCATACAGGGATCTGGAGCTGGGATCTGCAGAATGACCGTATCAGCTGGAACAGCGAGTGCTTTACGATGCTTGGTTATCCGGATCAGGCATTCACCCTCGACCGACAGCGCTTCCGGGATATGATCCACCCTGATGATCAGGTGCATTTCTTTATCTCGTTCATGCCCCAGATGCTCAGTGATACCGCTGCTGAAGCGGAATTTCGCCTGAAAACCTATCAGGGTGACTGGCTCTGGGTCCAGAGCCGGGGCCGCCCGATCCTGTTCAACAACCAGAGTAAACCGATCCG
>JAOXSA010000353.1 GCA_025800245.1 Amphritea sp.
ATCTCTGGCGTCAGGGAAGTAATCGTCTGCTCGTAGCAATTCTCCACCTGTTTGATGATGCTGGTAATTGACGATGCCCTACGGATACCTGTGCAGATTTTTTCTGTTCCTGCTAATGATCCCGCTGATTGCCCGGGGTGAGCAACTGACACCTGTCAGCCTGCAATTGATCTGGAAACATCAGTTTCAGTTTGCCGGCTACTATATGGCCAAGCACCAGGGCTTTTATAAAGATGCTGGTATCGATCTGACTATCCATGAGTATGATAATTCGGTCGATCCGGTCGACGTTGTACTCAGCGGCCAGCGAGACTTCGCTATCGGTCGCTCGACTGTTCTCGCTCAGAAAATCAAAGGCGCGGATATTGTTGCCCTGCTGGCAGCCTATCAAAGCTCTCCGCTGATGCTGCTGACCACCGCAGAATCAGGAATTGATACCCCGGAAAAGCTGACGGGTCAACGTATCATGATGACTCCCGATGCCGAAAAGCAGGTGGAACTACTGGCGATGTTGCACCGTGCTAGCATTCAGCAGACAGACTTCACCCGACAGGATCATAGCTTCAACATCCAGTCACTGATCCAGGGCGACACAGATGCCATGGCATCTTATCTAT
>JAOXSA010000381.1 GCA_025800245.1 Amphritea sp.
CAGAAGGTTGCCCTGATAGTCGGAAATAACAATTAAGCGCCGCTGATCAGGCAGCAGATGCAGGTAGACGATCAGATAACGGGAGTCCTGCCACTCCTCCTCACCAAAGGGTTCCCAGTGATACTCGCTGAACTGTCCCGGTTGCAGTGTATCCGGGTCGATCAGCTGTCGATAAAACTCTGGCGCGCTATCCAGATTATCCAGAAAAGAGCGAATTGATGATGCGTTCGACAAAGGTGTATCAGAGTCCTGCCGGTATTTGGCATCGAAGGTCCGGGCTTCCATCAGCAGGGCGCTGCCAACCGCTTCATCAAGCCCTTTGATAAAGAACGATTCCAGCGCAAACGAGAAAGCCAGTGCTGTAATCAGTGCCAGACCTGACACGTAAAGGGCCAGTTCCTGACGCATGGTACGGCGTTGCCGCTTACTTTTCCGGGGCTTCATCACGGATCGTAAATCCCTGTCCTTTAATAGTCTGTATCAGCGCTTTATCGAATGGTTTATCCACTTGCTGGCGCAGGTGATACATGTGCACTTTCAGGCTGTTACTGTCGGGTAGTTCATCCGGCCACAGGGCTTGCTCCAGCTGAGTTTTGCTCACTACTGCCGGGCTTGCCCGCAGCAGCTTTTCCAGAAGAATCAGGCCGGAGGGTTTCAGCTTGAGCAGGGTGCCGGCACGGCTGGCGGTACGGTTATCCAGCTCCAGCGTAAGATCGGCAAGTTGCAGTTTACGTACCTGGCCACTTCGACGCTTGGCCAGTGCCTGAATGCGCATGGTCAGC
>JAOXSA010000398.1 GCA_025800245.1 Amphritea sp.
GTTGCGACGTAACCTATAATCCGCGAGCCGCCCGGCGAGCCGATGGCCAGATAGGGCTGATCATCTTTCATTACGATGGTTGGTGCCATCGATGAACGGGGACGCTTGCCCGGCTCCAGCCGGTTAGCGATAGGGTAGCCGTTCTTGTGGCTGGCGAAAGAGAAGTCGGTCAACTCGTTATTAAGCAGGAAACCGTTACTCATTACCCGGGAACCAAAGCCATTCTCGATCGTGCTGGTGATCGATACGATGTTGCCTTCACGGTCGACAATCGCAAAGTGGGTGGTGGAAGGCAGCTCGATAGACTGATCATCTGCCTGCGCAAGAGAGGCCTTCTCCCAGCGCGGTTCACCCGATGCCACGCTCGCCAGTGCTTTACCCGGTGTGATCAATTTTGCACGCTCTGCCAGATAGCTTTCATCCAACAGGCCTGCCGGCATCGGCACATAGTCGCTGTCGGCCATATAGCGACCCCGGTCAGCAAAGGCCAGACGGGATGCATCACCAATAATCTGCCAGGCTTCAGCGCTGTCTGGCCCCATCGATGTCAGGTCAAAGTGGCTGGCAATGCCCAGAATCTGGCCCACAGTCAGCGCGCCGGAGCTGGGTGGACCCATGCCGCAGATATCATACTGACGGTATGGGGCGCATACCGGAGCGCGCTCTTTAATCTGGTAACTGGCGAAATCATTCAGGCTGAGCAGACCAGGATTGTCCTCAATACTAGCTACCTTGTTGACGATATCCTGCGCAATCTGGCCCCGATAAAAAGCGTCAGCTCCCTGACTGGCCAGGGTAGCCAGTGTGGTGGCGTATTCCGGGTTCTTAAGCAGAGTACCTTGCGCCAGCGGTTCACCGGATGCGGTAAAGAAATAGTTGCGGGTATCGGGATAACGACTGAGGCGCTCTTTATCGTTGGCAATAGCACCGGCCAGACGGGGAGATACCTTAAAGCCGTCCCGGGCGGTCTGTTCTGCTGGCTGCAGTAATTCGGCCCAGTTTTGTGAACCATAGCGCTGGTGAATCTCGGCCATCAGCTTAACCGTTCCCGGTGTGCCGACAGAGCGTCCACCAACAACAGCATCGTAGAATTTCAGCGGCTGGCCGTTATCATCCTGAAACAGTTCCGGTGTAGCATTCTGAGGCGCGGTTTCACGACCATCGAAGGTGATTAGCTGACCGGTGCTGGCATCGTAGTAGACCAGAAAAGCACCGCCGCCCAGGCCGGAAGACTGCGGCTCTACCAGCCCCAGCATTGCCTGTACTGCAACCATGGCATCGGCAGCATTACCGCCGTTTTTCAGTACATTGTAACCGGCCTGAACTGCCAATGGGTTCGCCGCTGTGACCATATAGTTTTCAGCACTGACACTGCTTTTTTGAGCAAAGCCGCTGGCAGCTTCCGGAGCGACGCTGTCAGCCACCTGAGACGTAGCGAACAGCTGGGTGGACAAGAGTGCTGCGGAGAATAGTATGCTGAACCGGGTCCG
>JAOXSA010000412.1 GCA_025800245.1 Amphritea sp.
CAGAAGCGCAAGGTTGTCAAAGCTGAAGCTCTGATCCGCTGGCATCATCCAGAAAGAGGTCTGGTCATGCCCGATGCATTCATCCCGATCGCGGATGAATCCGGACTGATACTGGAGATCGGTGAATGGGGATTCACCGAAGCGCTGCGTCAGGTGAAACAGTGGCGTAGTAACCTCAATCCCGAGTTCCAGATCAGTGTAAACACCTCCCCCGCCCACTTTGATCTGAACGGCCCCCATGCTGCCAGTCCGGAACGCTGGATCAGTCAGCTTCAGGATGCTGGCATTGATGGAGGGGCGATCAGTGTTGAGATTACCGAGGGTCTGTTGATGGATACCAGTACTGAAACCCGGCAAAAACTGCTTAAACTGCGGGATGCTGAAATTCAGGTCGCTCTGGATGATTTTGGTACCGGACACTCATCGCTGGCCTATCTTAATCAGCTGCACATCGATTACCTGAAAATCGACCGGAGTTTTGTCCAGAACCTGAAAAAACCTTCCAATGATCTGGCTCTTTGCAACGCGATCATTGTTATGGCCCATACCCTGGGCCTGAAGGTCGTTGCCGAAGGCATTGAGACCCTGGAACAGCACCAACTTCTTAAAGAAGTGGGATGCGATTACGGTCAGGGTTACCTCTACTCACCGGCAATGACGGCTGATGCGTTTACTGAGTGGGTCAGAAAATTTGAGCAGAATCCGCTGGAAGAACGCAAAGTCATTCCTTTTAACAACAATTAAAACTCAGCCAGCACTTTAAGCAACTTTCTGGTCAGTCCCTCTGGCTCAGCAACTTTATCATTACCCGGCTCTGTCCCGCTTACTGATATATACGGGTTGCCATTGCCCTGTACTGCGCTGATCAGTTTATTACGGCGGATCTCCCAGTCATCCACCGGATCCAGCCGGTGCCAGGCTGTGAATAGTTGTTGCTGCTTACGACTGATCACCAGACCATACTGATCGCGCATATAAAAATAGGTACGGGCTATATCGCCGCGGCGATGGGCTGGTGGTTCGACTTTACGCGCTTTGAAATCAACTTCCATATCGCATTGACCGTAACGTCGCTGCTCACCTTCCAGTTGTGCAAAAGAGAAATTAGAGCGATCACCGTTTACTTCACCGACAGCAGGTACCAGATTGTGAAGATCCGCTTCCATTCTGCGGAATTCGGGATCCTTATGGCACGCCTTGCGCCCACCGTTCTGCCAGCACTGCCGCTGATGGCCGAATGCCCAGGCCGGTACGACATGCTCCCACTCAATTCTGGAGGCACGGTTAGCATTTTTACGGGGCTGATAGCCACAGCTATCCCAGTCAGGGCGTAACTTCTTTCCCTGAGCCTCATAACTACAACTGCAGTAGAAGGTCTCCTGCTGTTCCTGATATAACTCAGCAAGAATGCGTTTCGATTTACTGAAAGAGGAAGGCGGTGCAGCCACCACGACAGATGACAGACACAGAAGTACTACGAGTCGAAAAATGAAGCGCATATTCAGCCGTTTTAACACGGCTGAATCCCTGCCAGCGGTGCGGATCAATCAGCAATTAATCAGACTCGTCCCTGATCTGAAATTAAAAAAGAGTGGTAAACCATACCGCAGATTTACTTACGGTTACCGATCCTGAAATTACCGGTCTGATGAAACTGTGCCACCTGTTTACGTTTTCTGCCGATCAGCAACGGACCGTCGTCAAAAAACAGGAAGTTTTTCCAGTTGCGACGAAAAACATCCCAGTTCGTCTCAATGACATGCTCTCGTTCGTAACAGAACCATACCACGGTGGAATCGTCCCATTGCAGATGCTCAGCGATCAGTTCCGGCAGTTCTGGGTTGTCAGATTCCCAGATTCCCTGCCATTCGGCTGTTTCGAGCCAGGTCGCATTCTTGTTCGCCCAGTCATCATTACAGAACTGCGAAGGATGATCCGCCTCGTTGCTGATCTGCTGTGACCAGACCTGAGCCGCCCGGGCTTCAGTCAGGGGCTTTATCTGTTGCAGATCAGCCTCAGACACAGGCATGTCCTTATGACGGAAAATCCAGGCTTTACGGTACTCTTCGATCGGCAGGTAGTTCATGGCAGAGAGCTCATGGTAGAAAGTTCATCAGTTCTGTCTGCTGTTCACAGATATTGGCGGCCCACTATACCAGTCAGAACACAATCCGCAATGCCAGATAGGGCACAACATTGAAGGTAATGATCAGCAGCTTATAACAGGCGATACCACCGTAATGAAGGGCATCAAAGCGTTCTTCCGTCAAACGGAACCAGCGACAATGCATCTGATAAACCCAGTCGTGAGCCAGCATAAACATAATGCCCCACCACATAAGTAATCCCAGATTGATCACGGTACACCACCCAAGCACCGCCTGAAGCTGTTCAATCGCCATCACTGCGCTCCGTCTAACCAATTCATGTCAGTTTCAGTATAGTCGACGAGCTTGCCAGTAATGCTGCTGCCAATAGGGATTATCGAGCCTGGAAATCATCACTCCGCGACTGGTAGAGGCATGAAGAAATTCACCCTCTCCCATATAAATCCCCACGTGACGAACCTTTACTGCAGTCCGGAAAAACACCAGATCACCTGCTTTCAGCTCCCCGGCTGAAACCTGCTGCCCCAGTCGGGCCTGCGCCTCTGTAGTACGCGGTAAAGGCTGGTTAAACTGCTCGTAAAAGGTTGTCTGAGTGAACCCGGAGCAGTCGATGCCGGCCTTGCTGCTTCCGCCCAGTTGATAAGGTACCCCCCGCCAGCGGCGATACTGTGTTTCCAGAGCCTGCCGGACCTCAACCTGCTCCGACGGCATTGATACCGGATAGGCTTGCTGTGCAGTATCGCGGTACTGTGTTGGCCCACTGTAAGGTGCAGCACAACCAACCAGATACTGAGTAATAACAACCAATAACGCATATCAGATTCCCCCCTGAACTGCTCTGCCTGTCATTATTTAACGGCGAAAGGGAGCAGATATTTACCCCACCTGTGGTTACAATACCGGCAAATCACCAAGGATCACACACTATGCTCTACGTACTGCCAGAAACCGCTGGCGATATTATCGTTCTGCAAGCAACCGGTATACTCACCGAAGCGGACTACACCGATACTCTTTCACCGCTCCTGGACGCAAAAGTCGCCGCTCACAACGCTGTTCGGTGCCTGATCTATCTTGACCCCGGATTTGAAGGAATGGAAGCGGCTGCGATCTGGGAAGACACCAAACTGGGGCTGAAACATGGCAGAGATTTCCTGCGTCTGGCAGTCGTCGGCGACGCAGCATGGCTCGACTGGGCAGTAAAGCTGAGCGAAGTCTTTATTGAAGGTGAAGCGCAACACTTTGCCGGCAACCAGTTTTTACAGGCCCTGCACTGGATCGACGAAGCCTGATCCTGCTCTCCACTGACGGGGATATTGATCCTCGTCAGCTTTCCTCCCGGTTCAACCGAATTGTCATGCTGCACTCGCACAATCGCAATAATTTCCGGTTATATTAGCTATGATTGTTTTACAGGGAACGGCAATCCCGCTACTCAGGAATGAAACGCTGTCAGCACCGTATTACCGCTCCCTCTCTCTTCCGCTATGGCCCGGGGTGGAATATGAACAAACCCGCAAATACCGCAATTTCTGATCAACAAACTCAATGGCATACCCTGACCGCCGAACAGATCGCCCGGGAGCTGGACTGCACCCAGGCGGTTCCAAAACAGGGACTCAGTAACGACGAAGTCAGCGAACGACTACAGCGCTACGGAGCGAACAAACTACCTGACCCACCACGACGAGGCTGGCTGAAACGGCTGATGACCCAGTTTCACAATGTGCTTATCTATGTTCTGGTAGTCGCCGCCATTGTAACTGCGCTGCTGGGCCACCTGGTCGACTCCGGAGTCATTGTCGCGGTGGTGCTGGTCAATGCCCTGGTCGGCTTTATTCAGGAAGGAAAAGCCGAAAAAGCGATCGATGCCGTTCGCAACATGCTGTCACAACAAGCGGTGGTAATCCGCGACGGACACCGCCAGCAGATTCCGGCAGAAGATCTGGTACCGGGAGATGTAGTGTTTATTCAGTCCGGCGACCGGGTACCGGCAGATCTTCATCTATTCCGCCTGAGGGATCTGAGTATCGAGGAAGCGCTGTTGACCGGTGAGTCTGTCCCGGTCCAGAAACAGATTGAACCGGTAGCAGAAGATGCCACACTGGGCGACCGCACCAATCTGGCATTTTCCGGCACACTGGTCACTTACGGCCAGGGCAGTGGCGTGGTTATCGCTACCGGCGCCCGCACCGAAATCGGTCGCATAAGTACCATGCTGGCCGAAGTGACAACCCTGACCACTCCCCTGACCCGACAGTTGGACGCATTTGCCCGCTGGTTAACCGGCGCGATCCTGCTGATCGCTATGGCGACCATGATGTTTGGTTACTGGGTAAGGGATTATGCGCTGGGCGATATGTTCCTGGCAGCTGTTGGCCTGGCTGTGGCTGCGATTCCTGAAGGTTTGCCTGCGGTCATTACTATCGCGCTGGCGATCGGGGTTCAGAGAATGGCCAACCGGCGAGCCATTATCCGGCGTCTGCCGGCCGTGGAAACCCTGGGATCTGTCTCTGTCATCTGTTCCGATAAAACCGGTACCCTGACCCGCAACGAAATGACCGTTACTAACGTTGTCACTGCGCACTGCCGCGCCGATATCAGCGGTGTCGGCTATGATCCACACGGCTCTTTCAGTAATGAGCAGGAAGATCTGAACCTCTGTCAGCTACCGGAGATCCAGCAACTCTGTCGTGCCAGCATTCTCTGTAATGAGTCCAGCTTGTTACAGAAGGATGGCGAGTGGATTATCGAAGGCGATCCTACCGAAGGTGCTCTGATGGTACTGGGTGTAAAAGCCGGCATGGACGCCAAAGAACTGCATCAGGGAATGCCACGGGATGATCTGATTCCTTTTGAATCTCAATACCGTTTTATGGCCACACTGCATCATGACCATAAAGGCAATGGCGTTATCTATGTCAAAGGTGCCATCGAAGCGATACTTCCGCGCTGTCATTATCAGATCAATAACGGCAATCAGGAAGTGATCGATCCGTCATTCTGGACTGAGCAGCAGGAGCAGATAGCCCGGGAAGGTAAACGCACCCTGGCACTGGCCATGCTGCCGGTACCTGAATCCCATCGCATTCTGCATTTTGATGATCTGAAGGATAACCTGATCCTGCTGGGTGTGGTGGGGATCATCGATCCGCCCCGGGAAGAAGCTATCGAAGCGGTCCGGCAATGCCATGAAGCAGGCATCCAGGTAAAAATGATCACCGGTGATCATGTGACTACCGCCTGTGCCATCGCTATGCAGATGGGTATTACAACATCGCCGAATGCCCTGACCGGTAATGAACTGGAACAGATGAGCGACGCAGAGCTTCAGCAAGCAGTCGATGACATCGATGTCTTTGCCCGCGCCAGCCCTGAACATAAGCTACGGATAGTCGAAGCCCTGCAGGAAAAACTGCACGTGGTGGCTATGACCGGCGACGGCGTCAATGACGCCCCTTCTCTGAAACGGGCTGACGTCGGCACTGCCATGGGTGTAAAAGGGACAGAAGCGGCTAAAGAAGCCTCTGAGATGGTTCTGGCCGATGATAACTTTGCCTCAATTGCTCATGCCGTAGAGGAAGGCCGTACCGTCTTCGACAATATCCGCAAATCCATTCTGTTCATTCTGCCTACCAATGGCGGGGAAGCTCTGACGGTTCTTGCGGCGATCGCGCTGGGCACCATGCTACCGGTGACTCCGGCTCAGATCCTGTGGGTGAATATGATCACCGCGGTGACTCTGGCACTGTCATTAACCTTCGAGCCCACTGAGCCGAATGTCATGCATCGCCGCCCGCGTAATACCCGCAGTCCGATCCTGTCTCCGTTCATGATCTGGCGCATCGTGTTTGTATCCCTGCTTATGGTTACTGGCACATTCGGGCTGTTCCTGTGGGAGATCAGTCAGGGTGTCGATATTGATACTGCCCGTACCGTCGCTGTGAATACACTGGTCGTGCTGGAGGTATTCTATCTGCTGAACTCCCGCTTCCTGACAGATTCCGTACTGAGCAGAAACGGCTTGCTGGGTAACCGTTACGCCCTTTACGCGATTGCACTGGTGATGCTGTTCCAGATGCTGTTCACCTACCTGCCGTTGATGCAGCTGTTCTTCCATACAACAGCGATCGATCTGGCAGCCTGGGGGCGTATTCTGGCGGTTGGTGTTGCGCTGTTCCTGGCGGTGGAACTGGAGAAAAAACTGATCCATCCGAAGCGTAGGACAGTGGATACTGAACAATAATTACCCACTATGGCGGCCGGTTTTTTCACAAACCGGCCGCTTTGAGGCATAATAGGCGATCAACTTTTATCCAGCGGTATCGATCATGATCAAGCGCCCGACCAAATCAGAGCTACGAGCCCAGCTTGAGCAGCAGACCCAGGCCTTCCTGCAACAGGGTGGTCAGGTTGAAGAAGTGGCTAATGGCGCCACCGGACTGGTTAATGGTGCATACCGCAACGCGGGCTTTACATTTAACCCTGAGCGTCAGGAACGCACGCCCCTGAATCAGGTTATGGCGCAGATTGATGCCCGTAAATCACGTAAGCCAGCCACAGCAACTGTAAAACCCAAGCATCGCAGTAATCGTAAAAAAGTCATTTATGATGACTTCGGCGAACCACTGCGAGTTGTTTTCGAATAATCAGCTGCTGCAACCGCAATTATATCTGACTGGTCAGCTACCCCAGTAACGATAACGGCCAACATCCAGATGAACAAACTGACTACGGGTATAAAGGCCGACACCGCCCCGTTTCATTGACATTGCCGCCTTATGTAATTGCTTCAGATCGGTACCTGGCAGACGGACATCAATCGCTTTACCCTGCATGTGCAGACTTTTCTTAGCAACCTTGTTACTGCGTTGACTGAGCATCGCGTTGGTCTCTGGTGAGCGGTATCCGGATATTACCTGAAACTCTTTGTTTACCCCCAGATTCTGCTGCAGATCATGCAGATACATCATCAACTGGGGATTCATCTCGCCCACCTGATTGTTTCTGTGATCACGTAGCAGACGACTGATCTCCTGCATGCTCTCAGGAATAAACTGCCCTTCTGCAAAAAAGGTGGTTTTCAGACTTTCCCCAGTATGCAGATTACTGAAAGACAGAGACAGGTCCTGCTTAGGAAGCTTCGGTGCAGTCTGGGCATAGAGCTGCTGGTTCAGAGTCTGGGATGATAAGGCGCTGCCGGCCGTAAGCAGGCCCATTCGCCGCAAAAAAGTGCGGCGGGAATGTAGGGTATTTCTCATAAACACTCAGTCGGAACAGGTACAACAAATCGTTCAAAAAACAGCCAGTGATTATCCATAGAACCAACAGCACTGTACAGTTATTAATCAGCTGTATGAGTATCGTTCAACTCGGACTGAGAAAGATCGGCTAATTGTTCCAGCGCATTTCTGTCACGACGGTAGAGATCGTCCCGGAAGTGTAACAGGCCTGACTCATCAATCCAGGCAGTCCAATAGGTTATATGGACCGGTATTTCCCGTCGCAACAGAATCTCCCGGGTTTCCAGCGACTCGAGATGATCATCCAGCTGTTCTGCAGGACCTGAACGGTCCAGTTCCAGCAGCAATCTGGCCAGCCCCAGCGCATTCTCAACCCGAATGCATCCAGAGCTGAAAGCCCTTTGGGGTTCGCTGAAAAGCCGTTTCGCAGAGGTATCATGCAGGTAGATGGCATAACGGCTCCGGGACATAAACTTCACCCGTCCCAGGGTATTGCGCTCTCCAGGAGGCTCCCAGAAATAACGGTAGTTATCTCCAAGATACATGGTATCCGGGTCAACACCATCCGGGCTGACCGACTGGCGGCGCTCACCATAGCCATGCACAACCTGCAGATTGACCCGGCTCAGATAGTCCGGATTACTGCGCCATTCCGGAATAATATCTTTGTAAGCAATGCTCTTAGGCACCGTCCACGAAGGATTAACCAC
>JAOXSA010000416.1 GCA_025800245.1 Amphritea sp.
TAATTGAAAAACAGATTTAGCTAAATCGATACCAATGATGCTAACCTTACTCATGTATGGACCCTCTCTTTTAGATGCCGAACCAAGCTTAATGCGTTAAGCATGGCACAAAGGAGGTGGGTCCATCTTATTTCCCACAGCAGCCCTTCCTAAACCAGAATCACACCGATCCCCGCTCTTCGCTTTTTCGAGCCACCAGCAAGCGGCTTCAGCCGCGGTCGAGCGAGTCGTGCCTGCACGACGGTCCAGCCACACTTTATCCCCATCGGCACGAGGACGTGCCTCGCTATAGCATTGATTGGTGCGTTATAACGCACCCTACTTGCTAAATTCAAAACTGCCTCTATAAAGCCGGCTTTTTCGAGCCACTAGCAAGCATTGCTTTGCAATGCGGTCGAGCAAGTCACGCTTGCGTGACGGTCGCACCACGCCTCCTCCCCTGCATCAATATATACACCCCGCTGAGTACAATAATCATGCCGCCAGTGAGGGTGTAAATATCCGGTCGTTCGTTGAAGATAATCACACCCAGGATCAGCGCAAAAATCAGCCTCGTGTATCGAAAAGGAGTAACCACCGAAACATCGCCGGTACGCATCGCATTGGTCAGGAAGTTGTATGCAGCAACGCCAAACAGAATCGCGCCGCCAACCTGTAATCCCGCTTCCAGGGTAAGGCTGTCAGTAAAGCCTGTCGATGAACCGTACCAGACCTGCAGGATCACTCCGCAGATGATCAGTACCAGAAAACCGTAAATACCCAGTTGCAGGTTGGTAAGCACCGGTGGTGCAGCCCGGGTGGACAGATCGCGACCGGCAAACCCCAGAGTGCTGATCACAGCAAACAGAGAAGTCGGGTTAAAACTGTCAACGCCTGGCCGGACAATCATCAGGACTCCGA
Source organism: Amphritea sp. (assembly GCA_025800245.1). Classification (GTDB taxonomy): domain Bacteria; phylum Pseudomonadota; class Gammaproteobacteria; order Pseudomonadales; family Balneatricaceae; genus Amphritea. Next base: position 901 of record JAOXSA010000416.1, read on the forward strand.
TAAAGCCGGCTATGATCGCTAACCAACGTAACAAACCGACCCGCTCTCCCATAAACAGTGCGGCCCCCAACACGACCACCAGGGGTGTTGCCTGAAGAATGGCAGAAGCACTGGAAAGCGGCGATAGGATGATTGCCAGTGCAAAGAACAGCCGCCCGACAATTTCAAACGCGGAACGGACAAGCAATGCACGGGACACCACTGCCGGATGATAAAGCGGCTGCTGCCGAAGCTTAGCCAGCAACATAAAAACCAGCATGCCTCCGCCGCCAAACAGCATCAGGATCGGGCCAATCGCCAGGGTATCAGCGGCAGCTTTGATAAACATATCCTCAACGGCAAAGGCTGCCATTGCCAGGATCATATAGGTACTGCCACGGGAATTGGGGGTCAATGCATTACTCTCCTCAGAATAATGCGATTATAGGAACAGGCGAGCAGTTTTACAGAGCCAGAAGAGGTAAAAGTATGGGGTACAGATCCTGTAAACCGGTTCAACGTCGGGTCCACTCAGTATCCTGAACCACGCCACCACGGATTCTGATTGTCCAGTACAGTTCTCCCTGTACATAGAACCACTTCTCGATGGTAATCCAGCGAATACAGTTCCCTTCGCGGTTACTCTTTTCGCAGACATCAGCATAGGTTCGCTGCAGAGGCGCACCCAGCTTGACCAGGACCTTACTCGAAGAATCTCCTCGCCGTATCCGGTTGCCATCCGGCGTATAAAGAAACGTTGCGAACGCCGGCATCGCCAGTAGCAATAATCCTACTGCAGCCATCACTTTCTTCATCGCTCGTGTCTCCCGTAAATAAGCCATATCTGACAGCTTAACCCCTGAAGATGAATCAACTCTGAATTTCCTTAACAATTCTTTACCCAATCTTTACACAACCATTGCAGACGGGCTCACTGATATTACCTAAACTGCTCAGCAGTCGATAACCCGCCTTCGTCAGGAACGATGACAATGAACCTAATCAGACTTATCCCTGCCAGTTTTATACTGATGCTGAGCCTTTTCAGTCACGCTGTACTGGCTGAATCAACCGCAGATGATCGGGCCCAACAGGCCACAGATACCATGATAGAAGAACTACAACTGAATGGTGAACAGAGCACCCGGGTACTTGAACTGAATAAACAGACATTCAGCCAGATTGCTGAACTGCGCGAAGCGGATCAGAGTCGCTTCAGCAAATACCGGAGTCTGAAAAAGGTTGTTCAGGAACGGGACCGATCAATGCAGGAGATTCTCAGTGACGCTCAGTACGACACCTATCTGAGCAGCGCAAAAGAGCGGCGCCAGCAACTCAAAACCTACCTGAAAGAACAGGATAACTGAGCCGCCACTCTGCGGATCAACCGATCTTCAGCGCCTCTAAAAACTGTGTACACTCAGCCGCCACTGCAGGTAACTCTTCGACCATCTCCTCAATGTGGAAATCGATCAGTGGCCATTGGGGATGACTACAGACTGTTTCAATTCGCTGTTTCAGCTCTTCCGGCTCAAGATCTGCCCAGTCAGGATGCAGCTCAATAAACACACTCACCATATCGGCAAACTGAACCACCGATATCAGACGTTTCTGCTCACCGGATAACTGATCGCTGTGCCACAAATCATAGCGGTGATGGTAATGAATCATAAGAGTGATATCTTCTGGCAGGTTCCACTCTTTTGCGGCCAGCACTCCGACATCAGCATGGGTAAATCCGATCAGCTTCTTCTCGACACCCGGCAGCTCAGTGGGGCTTTCCCAGCCTTTCCCATCAATCACACCGATCAACTTTGGCGAAATCCGCAGCAGGATAAAGCGACCGATATCGTGTAGCAGTCCGCAGGTATATGCCAGCTCCGGATCAATTCTGAATTCAGGAATCAGATTCGCCAGCAGGCGACTGAGACAGGCGGTTTCAATTGAGTGCTGCCAGACCGCTTTATGCTCGTTGTCTTTAGCATCAAAAACACGAGCAACCGATAGCGCAGAAACCAGAGCAACCGTCCTTATCACACCCAGCCTGACCAGAGCAGTATGCAGATCAGCTATCGGGGTATTGGGGGCAGAAAGAACCGAGTTAGCCACCCGCAGAATCCGGGCCGCCAACGGCGGATCAAGCTTAGCCAGCTCAACGACCCGTTCAAGAAAATCGTCAGAATCTTTCGACAGGGTCATCAGCTCAGCCACAACGGTCGGCAAAGAAGGCAGACTGTGAATCCGCTCTTTTACCAGATCATAACTGAATTTTGGTTTCTGCTGCTGGTCCACTCTTTTGCCTCAGAAAATCATCTTGAGTATCAATAGTATAGATGAGCAGTATCTGAAGTTGATGACACTCAGCGACCTTTATACCCAGTTTGTGAGTACGGGCCTTACACTGGAAGCCTGGCCGATACAGTCTCTTGTCCGAAAATCTACTTTCTCTCCGCCACTAATCCAGCCAACTGCTCCAAAGCCTCTATACGGCGTTTATTCCAGGGCTGTGAGAAACTCAGTCGCATACAGTTCTGATAACGCTGCTGAGAGGTAAACAATGAACCCGGAGTGATACTGATACCCTCCTGCCGGGCGCGGTTGTAGAGTTCCATAGTGTTCAGGTCATCGGGCAGTTCCAGCCACAACGCCATACCCCCACGGGGCTGGGACATCTGTACCGGTACGTCAAAGCTACTCTGAATCAGTTGTTGCAACTGTTGGCACTGCTCTGCCAGTTGCTGGCGGCGCTGGCGGATATGACGGTCATAGCCTCCCTCTTCCATAAACATCTGCAGACCATACTGCGATGACTGGCTACTGGCCAGCTGAGTGACCAGTTTGAGTTTCTTGATCTGCTGCAGATAGCGGCCGGGAGCGATCCAGCCGATTCGCAAATCCCGGGACAGGCTTTTTGATACCGAGGAGCAGAGTAACACCCCATCATACCCCTGCGCCTGAGCAAACGAATGCAGACTGCGGGGGCGCTGCAGCCCAAAGGTAAGATCACCATAAATATCATCTTCGATGATTGCGATATCCCGTTCCGCCAACAAAGCCACCAGACGCTGCTTATGCTCATCCGGCATGCAGGCACCGGTTGGTGTGGCAAATCCAGGCATCGTCACCAGCGCACTGATCTGCCAGTGCTGCAGCGCCATCTCCAGCGCATCGGGGCTGATCCCGGTACTGGTTGAAGCCGGTATCTCAACCGCTTTTAAGCCCAGAGACTCAATCAACTGGAGTACTCCATAGAAACCCGGTGACTCAACCGCGACAGTATCGCCAGGCCGGGTTACCGCCATCAGCGCAAGCATCAGACTGTGCTGACAACCACCAGTCACCACCAGTTGATCAGCATTCAGCTGACTGCCACTTTCACCGCAGCGTCGCACCAGTTGCTGGCGCAAACCGGACAGACCCGCCGGTTCATCGTAATAATGCTGCTGTCCGCTGCGCTGGCGGCGCACAGCACGGGCCAGACAACGTCTGAGGTTCTCATTACTGGGGGCATCGCCAGCGGCCGGACAGATATCAAAAGCAGCACTCTGTTCCATGATATCCAGCAATACGGAATCAACACTGACATACGCCGGTGTCATCGGAGCAACATCAGTGACCTCGGGGATACCTGACTGGGGCTGATAACAGACAAAATAACCGGACTTGGCCCGGGCACTGATCAGCCCGGCAGCTTCCAACCGGGCATAGGCCGTCAGCACGGTGGACTTTGACAGCCCTTGCTCACTGCAAAGCTGGCGTACGGAGGGCAAGCGACTGCCCAGCGCCAGTTGACCGGATTCAATCTGCTCAGTGAGTTGCTGTTCTAGTTGCTGATAAAGAAATCGCAATGGGTACAGATCCAGAAAAAGTGACAGGTACAGCGAAAATTGTTCGCTTTCTGTACCTAATAATAATCATTTTTTTAAATCTGTTCTTCTTTTTTTATTTCTGTACTCTTGCAGCACGCCAATGATTACTACGAGCCTGTTATGCAAAAGATCCCCGTTTACGAGTACGACCCCCATCAGAAGTCGGGAAAAATCTATGTTCGTCTGACCGAAGGTCTGTTTCAGAATCTGCGCCGCCTGATCAGTGGTTCGCTGATGCTGATGTTTTTCGCCACCGCCTGGATTAATTTCGATGGTCAGCAGATTGTGCTGTTCGATTTCTTCAATCGCCGCATCCATCTGTTCGGTCTGCTGCTGAGCCCGAAAGACCTGTTCCTGCTGGCTGGCATGATGATCTTCGGTGCAACACTGTTGTTTGCGATGGCGATGGCCTATAGCCGCGTCTGGTGTGGCTTTGCCTGCCCACAAAGTATCTGGACCTGGGTCTTTATCCGGATTGAGGATCTGACCGAAGGCAGCCGTAACAACCGCATTAAAGCGGACCGGAATATGCGCGGTATGAATCTGGTGCGACGGATTCTGAAGCATATTCTGTGGCTGCTGTTTGCCACCCTGACTGCTGTCACCTTTATCGGCTACTTCACTCCGATACGGGAAATAGCGACGGACATCATGCAATTGAATGTCAGTGCTGAACTGGCTGGCTGGATCATCATCTTTGCTCTGCTGACCTACGTGAACGCTGGCCTGACCCGGGAAAAGGTCTGTCTGCATATGTGCCCATACTCGCGCTTTCAGTCAGTAATGTTTGATGAAAATACCCGCACCGTCAGCTACGACGCCACACGGGGGGAGCCACGTCGCACCGAGCGTAAAGAGAGCGCTGCTGAAGGTCGTGGAGACTGTATCGACTGCAAACTCTGTATCCATGTCTGCCCGACCGGCATCGATATCCGTGAAGGGCTACAGGCTGACTGCCTGGCCTGCGGTGCCTGTATCGATGTGTGTGATCAGGTCATGATCAAGACGAAAAAGCCCACCGGCCTGATCCGTTTTAAATCAGCAAACGCCGAAGCAGGCAAAGCCAGCCCGGTATGGCGACCAAGACTGGCAGGTTATATGACGGTGATGACAGCGATGGCTGTAGGACTGGGCTGGGGCTTCATCGACCGTGATGCGGTGCTGATCGATATCAGCCGTGACCGTCAGAATCTCTACCAGGTGGATAATCGCGGACTGATCTGTAACGACTATCAGTTAGCCGTAGAAAACGTTTATCTGGAGCAACAGGCGCTGAGCATTGCCGTTGCTGGCAAGCAGTATTCCCTGAGTGGACCACAGCAGATTCAGTTGCCGTTAGGGCAACGCGGTGAATATCAGTTACGGGTCTGCCGACAAGATGATACAAACCCAAGCCGGGCGGTGCAGTTTTTGATCAGCAGCAGTGATCAGAAATGGCTGGCCGATACCACCTTTATTGATCCGGCCGGGATGCACTGATCAACCTGAGTTTTGCCTGGCGGGAGAGCTTTTTAATTGCAGCCTCCCGCTGACAGGCAGAAGAACGATCGGTACAGGATTCCTGATAGATCATCGTCACCGGGCGGCGACTGCGGGTATAGCGGGCACCCAGACGGTTATCGCTGTTATGCTCCTGCAAACGCCGTTCAGGATCTGTGGTCACACCGGTATAGAGTGTCTGATCGGCGCATTGCAGAATATAAACAACCCAGCCCGAAGTAGAGTTCGATTCAGACATCAGACCAGAATCTGTTCACCGGGAGGGAGCCTGACGCCGTCGATGGCGGTCAGGAACTTAACCAGCAGACGATTCACCTCATCCGCCTGTTCCAGCGTCAGCATATGCCCGGCACGTTCAATAATGGCAAACTGACTGCCATTAATCTGTTCATGAATAGCCGCACTGTCTGAAACCGGGCGGGACATATCATTCTCACCGGCCAGGATCAGCGTCGGACAACGGATCTCCGCAGCCTGATCCAACAGCGATTCACGTTGGAAGATCTGTTCACCCATCGCGACAATTCCCTGAATCTGTTCCGGCAGCAGAAACATCAGATCAAACCGGAACGTTTCCACCAGCGCCGGGTGGCGTTCCTGAGTCTCAGGACAGAAGAAGATTTTTACCACGGCATCGATAACCGCCGGTGGCACTTCATTCATCTGCTTGACAATATTCAGCAGTTCAAAGTAATCCTCCGCCCGTTCCGGGGCTTCTTCTGACAGGGAACTGCCGATCATCGTCAGACTGGCCACTTCAGCCGGATACTTCATAGTCAGTCTGGCAGCCCACATAGCGCCCACTGAAATGCCCAGTACACTGTATCGATCAATATCCAGATGCTGCATCAGTTGATGGTGATCTTCAGCCAGCTGATCGATACTCAGATCCCCCTCTGTCAGAGGTTCAGAAGCACCATGGGACCATAAATCAGGAACAATACAGCGGAAGTACTGAGAAAGGAGTTCAATCTGCGGTCCCCACATCCGGCTATCCCAGAGATAACTGTGGCCAAACAGCAGAGGAAAACCCTCGCCGATATCCAGATAATTCATCTCACGGTTGCCGATCACTACGCTGGGCATACAGGCTCCTTAACAACAACTGAACATAGCTACTTTAGACACTAAGGAGTTGAATATAAAAGAGTTACGGAGATAAAAAAAGATGGCCACTCCCCATAGTGTTGATCGAATAACTGCCTCGCCTCTTGCTATGAACCTTTCCTTGGTTAGACTGGTCAGAACTGCTTTACAATTGAAAAAAGGAATCCCATGCCGTTCTCAGAGTTCAGCGATCAACAACAGATCATCGACTATGTTACCCAGCACATCGATTACTTCACTGACGACAGCACATTGCAGGTCACCGAACTCAGTGACGGTAACCTGAACTATGTCTACCGCATCAGCGATGCTGGCGGTAACAGCCTGATTCTGAAGCAGACACCACCCTATATCCGGGTGATTGGCGACGGTTGGCCCCTGACGCAGGATCGCGCCCGTATCGAATACAATAGCTTAAAGCGTACCGCTGAGCGCTGTCCGCAACGTGTTCCGAAGATGTATCACTATGATGCTGAGCACTGCGTCATCCTGATGCAGGATATCGGAGACCACGACAACCTCCGGGAGCTGATGATACAGCGGGTCAGATTACCTGATCTGGCGGCTCAGCTAGCCGACTATCTGGCGGTGACTAAGTTTTATGGCAGCGGTATGGGGCTGGCATCCGGTGAGCACAAGCAGTTGGTCAGAGAGAGCCAGAACCCGGATCTGTGTCAGATCCATGAAGAGGTGTTCTTCCTCGATCCATTCTGTGATCACGAGCGCAATGATGTTAATCCGGCTCTACGCGACGAAGCGGAAGCATTCTGGCAGAACAACGATCTGAAACGGGAAGTCGCCATTCTCAAACGCCGCTACATGTCCGATACTGAAGCGCTGCTGCACGGTGATCTGCACACCGGCTCTGTGTTTGCCAACCAGAACAGCTGTAAAGTGATCGATATGGAGTTTGCCTTCTGTGGCCCGGCAGGCTTTGACACCGGCGTACTGCTGGCTAACTTCCTGCTGAACTACTGCGGTCAGAACAACCTGCCGGGAGATGCTGATGAAAGGGCTGGTTATCAGGATTGGCTGCTGACGACGATCAGTGAGTTATGGCAACGATTCAGTCAGCGTTTCAGCAACCTGATGCAGCAACACTGTGTTGACCCATCCCTGAGTGATGCCGGCTACCAGCAGTGGTATCTGCAGCAACTCTGGCAGGATACACTGGGTTATGCCGGTGTAGAGATCTCCCGTCGAACAGTGGGTATCGCCCATGTGGCTGATATTGCGTCCATAGAATCAGAAACGGCACGCGCGGATTCCGAGCGACTGGCGCTTAAAATAGCAGAATCACTGATTCTGAGACGTAGCGAAATTCAATCACCGGCACAACTGGCCGACACAGTAAGACAACTGAATAGCTGAACGGAGAATAGCGATGCCGGGCGTTAAAAAAGGGTTGGCCCTGACTGCACTGACTGTCTGTCTGGCCGGTTGTGGCAACATGCTGCAAACGGATCGTCCTGCCCCGGAGCCAGAAGTCTACGCTGGCCAGGGCGGCATGACTGAATGGAACATCATGCCGGACGCTTATCTCTATCATTACGAAAACGGTTTCACCGGAGACGATGCACTGGGCTATGCCCCTCAGTTGCAGACCGTATGGTCGCGCCTCGGTGCCGCCGAAACCTGTGGTATTAGCTATGATAAAGCGCTGATGATCAGCCTGCTCAGCGCTCGTTTTGGTGAAAGCCGTATTACTCATGAGCTGAACGGAATCGGCTTTCACGCCGTACAAACCCGAAAAGTACCGGGTTTCTGCAGTGAAAAGCGTGTACCGAAAATCATGCGAAGCCTTAATCGCTACCGCGAGGGACTGTTCGAGTCCTGATCAGTCCTCCCACAGTTCAGAGTCAGCAATGATAAGGAGACAATAATGTTTACCGCACTCTATGCAGCGCTATCAGGATTACTGATCTGCTGGCTGGCACTACAGGTAATTAAAGTTCGGCGGCGTCACAAAATAGCGTTTTCTGATGGCGAAATTCAGGCGCTGACCGTGGCTCGCTCGGCGCACTCCAATGCCACCGAAAACCTGCCCATCTTCCTGATTATGCTGTTCCTGCTGGAATACAATGGTGCCCATGTCCTGCTGATCAATCTGTTGGGCATCGTCATGATCAGTGGCCGGATAATCCATGCCAGAGGCATCCTCAAAGAGGAGCTCAAATCCCGGGTGCTGGGAATGAAGATCACATTTTTTACCCAGATTGGGTTAGCCCTGCTGAATATTGTCTATCTGCTGGTTGCACAATTGAGCACATCCTAATATAACCGGATTTATTCAGTTTTATGCAGATGGATCAGCAACATGAATGTCAGCCCGGAATCACCAGACAACCAGCATTACTGTCTGGCACAGGTCAATATCGCTAAAGCCGTAGCACCGCTGGAAGATCCGGCAATGCAGGGCTTTGTTGAGCAACTTGCTGCCATTAATCAACTGGCTGAAAACAGCCCTGGCTTTTTATGGCGGCTGAAGACTGATACCGGCGATGCCACCAGCATCCAGCTCTACGATGACCCGGCGATTATCACCAATATCTCTCTCTGGCGTTCACTCGATGACCTCAAAGCCTATGTCTATAAAGGTGATCACCTGGCCGCTCTGCGGGAAAAGAAACAATGGTTTTCACCACTGAATGGTCCCTCACTGGCACTCTGGTGGGTGCCGGTAGGTCATACGCCAACGGAAGCTGAAGGTAAGCGGGCACTGCAGGAACTGGCTGAATACGGCCCAACCAGCGATGCCTTCACCTTTGCCCGCCCCTTTCCACCGCCGCGCTGATTACTGATGAACGCTGTCTCTCTCATATGTCTGTGCGCAGTCGCTACAATCCTGGCGGGCTGTAACAAGACGGTTCCTGACTGTCCTGATCAGAGCCCCGGCCCGGAAGTACGCAGTGCAGGCTGTCTGGTTATCCACAATAAGCAGTTGCTGGTTATCAGAGAGATGACAGGAAAGGTAAGTATACCGGGTGGCAGTGGAGACACTGGTGAGACGGGCCGTTGCACGGCCTTCAGGGAAACCTGGGAAGAAACCGGCCTGACAGTAAAAGCCGGTGAATTGATCCGCCAGTTCGATAACGGTTTTCATCTTTACCGCTGCTCAGTCAGCGGCGATGTCCGCCCTGATCCTGAATTCACCCATGAGGTAAGAGAAGCGTTCTGGCTTAACAGCGCCAGCTTCGATCAATATCGCTGGCGCTTTCCCGAGCAGAAGCAGTGGTTAAGAGAGTATCTGCTCAGTCAGTAACCCGATGCGGGTCAGGCATAATCAGACCATGATCATGCAACACTTCTTCGCCGAACCAGGCCAGATTTTCGTGCAGGCTTACCACCTCACCAACAATGATCAGTGCCGGAGCTGGCAACTTCGCCTGCTCCTGCAACTGCGGTAAGTCACTCAGAGTACCGACCAGAACCTGCTGATCCGGACGGGTTCCCTTAGAAACAATCGCTGCCGGCGTTTCAGCCGCGCGACCATGGGCAATCAGTTGTTCACACAGGTGCGGCAGAGAGTGCAGCCCCATGTAGAAGACGATGGTCTGTCCCGGATGAACCAGTTCCTCGAAGTTAAGATCAGAAGTACGGTTCTTCAGCTGACCGGTGACAAAACGCACTGACTGAGCGTAATCCCGATGAGTCAGTGGAATGCCGGCATAGGTCGAACAGGCGCTGGCAGCAGTAATACCTGGCACCACCTGAAATGGAATATTTTGCTCTTTGAGGGTTTGCAGCTCTTCGCCGCCGCGGCCGAAAATAAACGGATCGCCACCCTTAAGGCGCAGTACACGACGTCCCTGCTGGGCATATTTAACCAGCAGCATGTTGATATCTTCCTGCGGTACGGCGTGATCATCACGGCGCTTGCCGACGAATACCCGGTCAGCATCCCGGCGACACAGGTCGACCACTTTAGGGGATACCAACTGGTCGTAGAGTACGACGTCCGCCTGCTGCATCAGACGCAGGGCTTTAAAGGTCAGTAATTCCGGATCTCCCGGACCACCACCGACCAGATAGACCTCACCGACCTGGTGTTCCGGATCTGCATGCTTAAGCGCGGTTACCAACAGATCGTGGGCCTCTTCATCACGACCAGCAAACACTTTCTCAGCGATCTGCCCCTGCAGCACCTTCTCCCAGAAGATACGGCGGGTTTCAACATTGCTGAAGGTGCTCTTCACCTGCTGACGGAACTTACCCACCAGCTGTCCCAGACGGCTGTAACCCTGTGGAATCCAGGTTTCCAGTTTTGCCCGCAGCAAACGGGCCAGTACCGGTGATTCGCCGCCGGAAGATACCCCGATAACGATCGGTGAACGGTCGACAATGGCAGGAAATATAAAGGTACACAGCGGCTGATTGTCCACCACATTGACCGGCATATGACGCTCTACCGCATCGTAGTGAACCCGCTCATTGAGTTCATCGTCATCAGTCGCAGCCACCACCAGATATTTATCATCCAGCAGCTCTGCATGGTATTCACCGACAATCACCTGACCGCCGTTCATCTCCAGCAGCTCAACCAGTTCAGGATCAACCCGATGGGCAACCACGGTTACTTTAGCGCCAGCACGAACCAACAATGTAGCCTTACGTAATGCGACCTGCCCGCCTCCCACTAACAACGCGGTACGGTTATCGAGTTTAAAAAATAACGGCAGGTAATCCACTGCAAGTACTCCGGCAGGCTGAAAAGGGGTATGGGTACAGAAAAGAGTAGCAAAAAGATGAGGTTACAGATACCGCAAATGCGACCTTTACGGTACCTGTAGCACACAGTGATGGAGCAAGGATCAGTCCTTCGGCAGGAAGTCCATGACATTGACCGGTTTGGCTTCAGTAGCGCCATCTTTAGCACCACCGTGCAGACCGCACTCACGGGTCTCCGGATTTTCCCACCACCAACGACCGGCACGCACATCTTCGCCTTCAGCTATCGCACGGGTACATGGGGCGCAGCCGATGCTCGGATAGTTTTTGTCATGCAGTTCGTTGTAAGGAACCTTGTTAGCTCTGATGTAATCCCAGATGTCCTGCTCGGTCCAGTCAGCCAGTGGATTGAATTTATCCAGCTGATTGCCCTCATCGTACTCTTTGAAGCCGATCTCATCACGGGTTACAGACTGCTCCCGGCGCAGGCCGGTAATCCAGGCATCACGGCTGGACAGCGCACGTTTCAGCGGTTTGATCTTACGTACCTGACAGCAGCCTTTACGCAGATCCTGGCTCTGATAGAAAGCATTCACGCCGTTTTCACTGACATACGCTTCCACATCAGCCGCTTCCGGATAATACACCTGCACTTTCAGGTTACCGTACAGCGCTTCAACATCTGCCAGCAGTTTCAGGGTTTCTTCCGGCAGACGACCGGTATCCAGCACAAACATGCCCAGATCGGGAGTGTTCTTGCTGATCAGATCAGTGATAACAACGTCTTCCGCCCCAAGGCTGTTGGCAAACACCACTTTACCTTCTTCGTATTCAGCAACCGCTTGCTGAAGTACGCTCACCGCATTCGCTACTTTGGCAGCCAGTGCAGATGAAATTTGCTCGCTCATTATTTTTCTCCAAGCCCTCACCTGGCTTTTCGGGAATCGGTCACTGTCCTCTGCGGGACTCATTTGTACAGATTCATTACCGTCCGGTCCACCACCGAACGAAAAAGGAGCCGGTTATCTGAGATAACAGGCTCCCGGTCAGACTTACTGTTGTCTGAAGATAGGCCGCTCATCATCTGCGCAGCCCTGATAGTGTACCGACACTTCACCGAATGCCTGTACCATCGACTCGCTGAAACGCTCATCAGCAATGGCAAATGCATCGAAACCGCAGCGTTCCATGTACTCCAGGCGATCCTGAGATACATCACCGACTGCACGAATCTGACCGGTAAAACCGGAACGGCGCAGAATGCGGGCGAAGCTGAAGCCACGGCCATCAGTGAAAGCCGGGAACTCAACAGCCACCAGAGACAGTCGCTGCAGATTTTGCAGTACCAGATCAAAGTCCTGATCACCGTTAATCTGAACACCCAGACCACCTTCGGAGGCCAGCAGCGTTTCAGTTAGCTCAGCAAACAGTTCGAACGGTACCACGATATCTTCATTCAGATGCGCTTCAACATTGTCCGCATCAACCAGCAGCCAGTTATCTTCGGTGGCTACAGCACGATTAATTAACAGGGGCATACACTCTCTCCTTAAACGGTGCTACACCGATACGGCGCACGGTATCGATAAAACGCTCTTCTTCTGCGCGATGTTCAACATAAACCTGCAGGATAGTTTCGATCGTATCAGCAACATCGGCCTGAGGGATCGCCTTACCGATAATCTTGCCCAGAGAAGCATCTTCACGGGACGAACCACCCAGAGTGATCTGGTAGAAGTCTTCGCCTTTCTTATCCACACCCAGAATACCGATATGCGCAACGTGGTGATGACCGCAGGCATTGATGCAGCCAGACATGTTCAGCTTAATCTCACCGATATCGTAGATATAATCGAAATCATCGAATTTCTGGTTGATCTGATCCGCGACATTCAGTGTGTGTGCGTTTGCCAGAGAGCAGAAATCAAAACCCGGGCAGACAATCATATCAGTCAGTGTACCGATGTTCGGACGCGCCAGGTTGTTATCGTTCAGGCTCTTCCACAGATTGTACAGATCACCTGCCGCAACGTGTGCCAGCACCAGGTTCTGATCATGAGTACTACGGATTTCGCCGAAGTTATACTTGTCAGCCAGGTCAGCAACAACATCCAGCTGCACATCGGTGATATCGCCCGGTGCCTTCAGATGCGGTTTCAGAGATACGATCACAGCACGGTAACCAGCAACTTTATGGTCACGGGTGTTGCGCTCATACCAGACGCGGAATTCAGCATCGTCTTCCAACTGATTTCCCAGCACCGCCAGACCATCAACAGCATCAGCAGCATATGGCTGAGGTTCAAAGAAACCTTTAATGCGATCAATATGCTCGTCGGTCAGACGGGTTTCCGTGTCACGGATAATATCCCACTCAGCTTCAACCAGCTTGGCAAACTCCTCGACACCCAGCGCACTGACCAGAATCTTGATACGTGCTTTGTACTTGTTGTCACGACGACCGTTCAGGTTGTATACCCGCAGGATCGCTTCCAGGTACGTCAGCAGATCTTTCTGAGGCAGGAACTCACGGATCACTTTACCGATATGCGGCGTACGGCCCAGACCGCCACCGACCAGGACTTCGAAACCAACCTCACCAGCGTCATTTTTCACCAGATGCAGGCCAATATCGTGCACCTGAGACGCAGCGCGATCTTCAGGACCGCCGGTCACTGCGATCTTGAACTTACGCGGCAGGTAAGCAAATTCCGGGTGCAGTGTGGTCCACTGACGGATGATCTCACACCATGGACGTGGATCTTCTATCTCATCCGGCACAATACCAGCGAAGTGATCGGTGGTGGTGTTACGCAGACAGTTACCACTGGTCTGAATCGCGTGCATCTGCACTTCAGCCAGCTCGGCCAGAATATCCGGCACCTCTTCCAGCTTCGGCCAGTTCAACTGAATATTGGTACGGGTAGTAACGTGCGCATAACCCTTGTCGTATTTACGGGTGATATCCGCCAGTTTACGTACCTGAGTAGAATTCATCAGACCGTAAGGTACCGCGATACGCAGCATCGGAGCCTGACGCTGAATGTAGAGGCCATTCATCAGACGCAGAGCACGAAACTCCTCATCCGGAATCTCCCCTGCAAGGAATCGACGGGTCTGGTCGCGGTATTGCGCAACCCGATCATTGATCAGACTCTGATCCTGTTCGTTATATTGATACATCGTTCATATCGCCGGCGAACCGGCCCTCACCCTGGTTAAAACTCTTGTCAGTAATTTGTTTTTCAGAAAGCGCAGCCTGAGGCTACCGCTTCCTTAACCTGCCAGCACGAAGCGCATGCCTATGGCCAGCAGCAGTGTTCCCATAATTGGCTGCATCACTTTCGGTGATAGCTTGGTACCCAGTTGGCTGCCCAGGAATACACCCGGTAAAGAGCCAATCAGCAGGTAGAACAGCAGCCATAAATCAACGTTACCCATAGTGTAGTGCCCTGCGCCAGCGACGCCGGTCAGCACTACAGCATGAACCAGATCGGTACCGACAATGGCCGGCATCGTCATCCGTGGGTATAGCAGAATCAGCATCGCGGTACCCAATGCACCGGCGCCTACCGATGACAGCGTTACCAGACCGCCCAGCACCAGCCCCATCGCGACTGTGATATAAGGACGATAGCGGCGGCCGTGACGCTCAAGTACAGTACCCTGCAGGCCAACTACGGCCTCCCGGATGCGGCTACGGAAGAAGACCGCAAAACTGGTCAGTACCAGCGACACACCCAGTGTGATATTCATCAGGTGCTCAACTTTTTCCAGTCCACCCAGACCATCCAGATAGTTAAGGGTCAGGATGGTACCGGGAATACTGCCTGCCAGCAGCAGAATCACGACTCGCCAGTGCACCAGCTTCTGACGGGCGTAAGAGATACTGCCACCAAACTTGGTAATCGCCGCATACAGCAGATCGGTGCTCACCGCCACAACCGGCGGGATGCCAAAACCGACAATCAGGATAGGCGTCATCAACGCACCACCACCGATACCGGTCAGACCGACGATAAAACCAACCACCAGGCCGGCGAAGCTGTATGCTATTTCCATTAAGATTCTCAGCTGTCATCTTTAACCCTGTCAGTGCGATGCACAACAGGGCCATACTATTCGAGCGAGCAATACTATACTCCGCCCCTTATAACTCAAAATAATAATTAGAAATTTATTGATGCAATTTTGGAATAAGCGATAAACCTCACTCCAAAGTCTTATCCATATATAAAGAAACAGGAGTGAATAGCGCCTTATATTCCATAAGGTTTTAAAAAAATTCCAACATATTCTTTTTAATTTTAAGAAAAGCCTTTCATAATACGCTCCACTATGAGGAGCCCTGCCTGCAGCAAAAAGCTGTCGGACAGAAAGCAGAAACAGTCAGACCTGTTCATCCGGCGACTCAATCAGGTTTCAGACCACTTACTTAAATGCTTAAAGAAGAGTTACTACTTATGAGCCAACTGCCCGAACACAGACTGACCCACCTGCGTCAGCTGGAAGCTGAGAGCATCCATATCATCCGAGAAGTTGCATCCGAGTTTGAAAACCCGGTCATGCTCTACTCTATTGGTAAGGATTCCGCAGTCATGCTGCACCTGGCTCGCAAGGCCTTCTACCCAGGCAAGCCGCCGTTCCCACTGCTGCACGTTGATACCACCTGGAAGTTTAAAGAGATGATCAGCTTCCGTGATGAGATGGCAGAAGAGGCTGGTATGGACCTGATTGTTCATATTAATCAGGACGGTGTGGATATGGGTGTCGGCCCATTTACCCACGGCTCTAAGAAGCACACTGATATCATGAAGACCCAGGGCCTGAAGCAGGCACTGGATAAGTACAAGTTTGATGCTGCGTTTGGTGGCGCCCGTCGCGATGAAGAAAAGTCACGCGCTAAAGAGCGTGTGTTCTCTTTTCGTGATAAGAACCACCGTTGGGATCCTAAAAACCAGCGTCCGGAACTGTGGAACACCTTCAACACTAAGATCGACAAAGGCGAAAGCATCCGCGTATTCCCGCTGTCTAACTGGACTGAACTGGATATCTGGCAGTACATCTATCTGGAAAGCATCAAGATCGTACCACTGTATTTCGCTGCAGAGCGCCCGGTGGTTGAACGCGATGGCGTCGAGATCATGGTGGACGACGAGCGTATGCCACTGGAGCCGGGTGAAACACCAGAGATGAAGATGGTGCGTTTCCGTACTCTGGGTTGTTACCCACTGACCGGTGCTGTGCCATCAACCGCACAGACTCTGCCAGAAATTATTCAGGAGATGCTGTTAACCAAAACCTCTGAACGTCAGGGCCGGGTCATCGACCATGACGGCGCAGGTTCCATGGAACAGAAGAAGATGGAAGGCTATTTCTGAGCCTCTCTTCATTACAGCACTGAACAGAATTTAAGAATACGGTAAAGAACAATGAGTCATCAGTCCGAACTGATCGCCAGCGACATCGAAGCATACCTGGCACAACACGAAAACAAAGAACTGCTGCGTTTCCTGACCTGCGGCAGCGTAGATGATGGTAAATCCACCCTGATCGGCCGCCTGCTGCACGATTCCAAGATGATCTATGAAGATCAGTTGGCAGCACTGCATTCCGACAACACCAAAGTCGGTAACGCCGGTGAAGAACTGGACCTGGCACTGCTGGTAGACGGTCTGCAGGCTGAGCGTGAGCAGGGTATCACTATCGACGTAGCGTACCGCTATTTCTCTACGGAAAAGCGTAAGTTCATCATCGCCGATACCCCGGGACACGAACAGTACACCCGTAACATGGCGACCGGTGCTTCGACCTGTGATCTGGCAATCATCCTGATCGATGCCCGTCACGGCGTACAGGTTCAGACCAAGCGTCACAGCTTCATCGTTTCCCTGCTGGGCATCAAGCACACCATCGTTGCAGTGAACAAGATGGACCTGGTGGACTTCAGCGAAGAGCGCTACGAAGAGATTAAGAAAGATTACCTGGAATTTGCATCCAGTCTGGATCTGCACGATATCAAGTTCGTACCGATGTCTGCACTGAAAGGTGACAACGTGGTTAACCACAGCGATAGCACGCCGTGGTATCAGGAACCAACCCTGATGCAGTATCTGGAAAACACTGAGATCGCTAACGACCAGAACTTCGAACAGCTGCGTTTCCCGGTTCAGTATGTTAACCGTCCGAACCTGGATTTCCGCGGCTACTGCGGCACCATCGGCTCCGGTATTGTACGTCCGGGTGACGAGATCACCGTGCTGCCATCAGGCAAGAGCAGCAAGGTTAAATCCATTGTCACTTACGAAGGTGAGATTGCAGAAGCTTTCCCACCGATGTCTGTCACGCTGACGCTGGAAGATGAGATCGATATCAGCCGTGGCGATATGATCGTACACAGTGATGATAACGCTGAAGTCAGCAACCGCTTTGACGCCATGGTGGTATGGATGGCCGAGCAGGAACTGCTGCCGGGTCGTCAGTACGACGTTAAGCTGGCTACCCAGACAATCGCCGGTGGTATCAGCAGTATTCGTCACACCATCGACGTGAACACTCAGGCACAACAGCCTGCAGCAACGCTGAAACTGAACGAGATCGCCCGTTGTGAAATCACACTGGAGCGCCCGGTTGTCGTCGATGATTATCGTGATCATCACAGCACTGGCTCATTCATCATCGTTGACCGCCTGACCAACACCACTGTTGCAGCAGGCATGATTGCCGGTAGCAGCGCCGATGCACAGGTTACCGATCAACTGATTACTACTGAATCAGCGGTAAGCCAGAGCGACAAAGAACGCCGCTTCGGCCAGCGCGCTGTGACTGTTGCCATTCGTGGTGGCAGCGAGCAGCAACGCGATACGCTGCTGTTCACTCTGGAGCGTCAGCTGTTCAGCCAGGGTCGTGCTGTTGCGGTACTGAATCGTAACAACCTGCCGGGTGAACTGGCACCGATTGCACAGCTGCTGACCAGCAACGGTCTGCTGGTACTTGCTGAAGCAAGCGCTGACCTGCCAGAAGGCACTCTGACTGTTGATCTGGACGGTGCCGACGCGGATCTGCGTCTGGAAAGCACCAGCCAGCCAGTTGCGGCACAAGTTAATGCTATTCTGGAACTATTGCGCCAGCACGAAGCAGTGTAAAATCCGCCCGCGATTCGCGCAGCCGGGTCTGGAAACAGACCCGGCTGTGTTTGTCCAAGGGTAACAAAACCATAAAAATCACACGGATTTGTGATGCTGCAACTTTCCGCAGTTGCAATAAACTTGAGACATATCAACGATAAAGATATACCGGAAAGCCGCGCAAACCGGTAAAATTTAGAACTTTCTAATTTTAGGGTAGCCCCCGGTAGTGACAGTGCCGGTGATGATGTAACGGACATTATGACTGAATATCTGCTTATTCTTATCAGTACCGTACTGGTGAACAACTTTGTACTGGTACAGTTTCTCGGCCTGTGCCCCTTTATGGGGGTATCCAACAAGCTGGAAACAGCGATGGGTATGTCACTGGCGACGACCTTCGTGCTGACCCTGTCGTCCGTCTGCAGCTACCTGGTTTATACCTATATGCTGGCACCGCTGGAGCTGGCTTACCTGAAAACCATCTCTTTTATTCTGGTGATCGCGGTTGTAGTGCAGTTCACCGAGATGGTGGTACGTAAAACCAGCCCGTTGCTGTACAAGCTTCTGGGTATCTTCCTGCCACTGATCACCACTAACTGTGCAGTGCTGGGTGTTGCCCTGCTGAATATCAAGAAGATGAACGGTTTTATCGACTCCATCGTATACGGTTTTGGTGCTGCCGTTGGTTTCTCTCTGGCGCTGATTCTGTTTTCAGCTATGCGTGAGCGTATCGCCGTTGCCGATGTGCCAACACCGTTCCGCGGTTCCGCTATCGGTATGGTCACCGCCGGTCTGATGTCACTGGCATTCCTGGGTTTTACCGGCCTGGTTCAGTTTTAAGGAGTCACCGTGAGCGCGATCTTAATTGCCATTCTGGTACTGCTGGGACTGGGTCTGGTCTTCGGTATCCTGCTGGGCTACTCCTCAATCCGTTTTAAAGTCGAGGGCAACCCGCTGGTCGATCAGGTTGATTCCCTGTTGCCGCAGACACAGTGTGGCCAGTGCGGTCATCCTGGCTGCCGTCCATATGCTGAAGCGATCGTTAATAGCGACGAAGCGATCAACAAATGTCCGCCGGGCGGTCAGAGCACTATCGAGGCACTGGCAGACCTGCTCGACGTGGAAGCCCTGCCACTGGATGGCGATCACGACGAAGACCCGGTTAAAGCGGTTGCCTATATCCGCGAAGATGAGTGTATCGGCTGCACCAAGT
The DNA here is from genome assembly GCA_025800245.1 of Amphritea sp. Classification (GTDB taxonomy): domain Bacteria; phylum Pseudomonadota; class Gammaproteobacteria; order Pseudomonadales; family Balneatricaceae; genus Amphritea. Next base: position 20,367 of record JAOXSA010000416.1, read on the forward strand.
GCATTCAGGCCTGCCCTGTGGATGCAATCCTCGGCGCCGCCAAGCAGATGCACACCGTTATTACATCTGAGTGCACCGGTTGCGACCTGTGCGTAGAGCCCTGCCCGGTTGATTGCATTGATATGCTGCCTATTGAAACCACGCCGAATAGCTGGGCATGGCCGCAGCCTAAACCCGGCGTAGAACTGATAGCCACCGACCGTTCCCCCGGTATTGCACTGGAGGGTAAGGCATGAACAGTCCAGTGAAAGTACACAGTTTCCATGGCGGCATTCATCCGCCGGAAAATAAGCGCCAGTCCACCGGCGCGCCGATCAGTGCCGCACCGGTACCGTCCCGTATTGTACTGCCGTTGCAACAGCATATCGGTCTGCCCGCTGATCCGGTGGTAAACATCGGTGACCGGGTTCTGAAAGGCCAACTGGTTGCAGAAGCGATCGGCCGCATCAGTGCCAACATCCATGCCTCTACCTCTGGTACCGTAGTGGCTATTGAGCCCCATGCAGTACCGCATATGTCGGGCATGCCATCCGACTGCATGATTATCGAAGCAGATGGTCTGGATGAGTGGGTTGAACATCAGGGGCTTGAAGATTACACCAGCCTACCTAAACCTGAACTGATTGAGTATATCCGCCAGTCGGGTATTGCCGGTATGGGCGGCGCGGGTTTTCCGACCGACGTGAAGCTGCACCTGGGCGACGATCATATCGTTAACACCCTGATCATTAATGCCGCTGAGTGTGAGCCCTACATCACCGCCGATGATATGCTGATGCGCGAGCGCGCTGATCAGATTCTGGGCGGCATCGAGATCATTGCTCACCTGCTGAAACCGCTGCATATCATGGTCGGCATTGAGGACAACAAACCTCAGGCGATCCGCGCACTGCATGAAGCGCTGGATGACAGTTCGCTGAATATCGACATCGTCATCATCCCGACAAAGTATCCATCCGGCGGCGAGAAGCAGTTAATCAAACTGCTCACCGGCGTTGAGGTGCCCAGTGGCAAGATACCTGCGGACGTGGGTATTGTGTGTCAGAACATCGGTACCACAACGGCGATCTATCGTGCCGTCACATACGGTGAGCCACTGATCTCCCGTATTGTCACCATTACCGGTGACGCTGCTGGCCACCAGCAGAACCTGGAAGTACGTCTGGGTACCCTGTTTAAAGATCTGCTGGATCATACAGAAGCTGAACGCGACCAGCTATACCGTCTGGTGGTTGGCGGCCCGATGATGGGTATCACCGTCGACAATGAAGAGATCCCGGTAATCAAGACCACCAACTGTCTGATCGCCGGTACCTCTATCGAGATGCCACCGCAGCCGCCGGCCCAGGCCTGTATCCGCTGTGGCATGTGCGAACAGGTCTGCCCGGCTGAACTGCTACCGCAGCAGCTGTACTGGTTCGCCAAAGGCCGTGAGTTCGATAAAGCCAGTCATCATAACCTGTTTGACTGCATCGAATGCGGTGCCTGCTCTTATGTCTGTCCGAGTAACATTCCGCTGGTTCAATACTACCGGTTTGCCAAAGGCGAGATCCGTAAAGAGCAGGAAGAGCAGCGTAAAGCTGATCACGCCCGTCTGCGTTTCGAAGCCCGTCAGGATCGCCTTGAGCGCGAGAAGATCGAGAAAGAGGAACGCCGTAAGGCCCGTGCAGAAGAAGCGGCTAAGGCACAAGCTGCCCGTAAGGATGCCGCACTGACCAAAACTGCCGCCCCAGCCGCCGAAAAAGCGTCTGGCGTACCGGATCTGAAGCAGCTGAAGAGTAACGCGGCCATTGCCCGTACCAAACTGAAGAAAGCAGAAAAAGCGCTGACCAACGCACAGGAGAAAGGCCTCGACGGCATCGATGCTCTGCAGGCAACGGTCGAGCAGCTGCAACAGAAATGCGATGCTGCCCAGAAAGCCTACGACGATGCTCAGAAGGCCCCTGCGGCACCGGCAAAACCGGCTGTTGATATCAAACAGCTGAAGACCAATGCCGCCGTCGCCCGTACTAAGCTGAAAAAAGCCGAGAAACAACTGCTGGCCGCCGAGGAGAGTGGCAGCGCTGACGTTGATTCACTGAAAGCACAGGTAGCTGAATTACAGCAGAAGTCTGCTACGGCTGAAGCTGCATTTAAAGCCGCTGAATCCGGAACCACAGTACCGACGGCAGCAGCACCTGCGATAGATACCACAGAGCTGGAAGCCGATATCAAAGCGATGCAGGCCAAGGTCGATAAAGCAGAAGCGGCATGGAAAGCGGCTGTTGAATCCGAAAGTCCGGCTGCGGACAAAATGGCTGCCGGTGTGGATAAGCTTAAAGGCAAACTGAAAGATCTGCAGGATGAGCTGGCTAAAGCTAAGGTGAGTGCTGCTCCAGCCGCTCCAGCCGCTCCAGCGGTTGATACTTCAGAGCTGGAAGCCGATATCCAGGCGATGCAGAGTAAAGTTGAGAAAGCTGAAGCGGCCTGGAAGAAAGCAGTGAAGTCCGAAAGCCCGGCTGCAGGCAAGATGGCCGAGGGTGTTGAAAAGCTGAAAGGCAAACTGAAAGATCTGCAGGATGAGCTGGCTAACGTTAAGGCAAGTACTGCTCCTGCCGCGCCAGCAGTTGATACCACAGAGTTAGAAGCCGATATTCAGGCGATGCAGGGTAAAGTTGAGAAAGCTGAAGCCGCCTGGAAAAAAGCGGTAGAGTCCGAAAGCCCTGCAGCAGATAAAATGGCTGCCGGTGTTGAGAAGCTCAAAGGCAAACTGAAAGAACTGCAGGATGAACTGAGCCAGGCTAAAGGCGCAACCCAGCCAGCAGCAGAGCCAGCCTCAGAGCCGACACCAGAACCATTGGATATGAAGGCGCTGAAACAGCAGGTATCCATTATGCGTACCAAGCTGAAGAAGGCCGAGAAGCAACGTACTGAATCAGAGGGTTCAGATCCGGCTCTGGACGCCGAGATCGAGCAGCTGAAGCAGCGCCACGATGAAGCGAAGGCAGCACTGGATGCCGCAGAAGCAGAACTGATCGCGGCCGCAGCCAAAGAAGGTATCGATCTGAAACAGCTGAAGATCGATGCCGCGCTGGCCCGTGCTGAAGTAACCAAAGCAGAGCGCGCCCTGAGCAAAGTAGAAGACGCTAGCGACAAATCAGAACTGGAAGCTGCGCTGGTCGCTGCTAAAACCCAGGCTGACCAGTTGAGCGCTACCCTTGAACGCTTCACCGAATAAACCGATCACTGAGACACAGACATGGCATTGATCCGAATTACATCTCCTCACGCACACAAGCCGGGCAGTACCGGTAATGTGATGCTGACCGTGCTGATGGCCACCCTGCCCGGACTGGCAGCGATGACCTTCTTCTTCGGTTGGGGAACCCTGATTCAGGTTATCTGGGGTAGCCTGTTGGCGGTCGGTCTGGAAGCACTGATCATCCGCCTGCGTAACCGCCCGGTCAGGTTTTATCTGCAGGACTACAGTGCCGTCGTCACTGCGGTTCTGTTGGGTCTGGCGTTACCGCCGTTTGCCCCATGGTGGGTAATGGCCGTCGGTATTCTGGTCGCCATCGGAGTAGCCAAGCATATGTATGGCGGCATGGGCAGTAACCCATTCAACCCTGCTATGGTTGCCTACGCGCTGCTACTGGTCTCCTTCCCGGTACAGATGACCAGCTGGACCGCTCCGTTTGTTCTTACAGGCGAAGGCTGGGCTGTGCTGGGACTGGCGGATACCTTTGGTGCAATTTTTGGCAACGTCAGCCCAACTATGATTGACGCCTACACAATGGCCACCCCGCTGGACGCTATGAAACACCGTGGCGGCTTTACCACCGAAGAGATGTGGATTCAGAGCCAGATGCTGTCTGAAGGGATCGGCGCGTGGCATGCAGTCAGCGCAGCTTATGTCATGGGCGGCGTCTTCCTGATGTATAAAAAGATCTTCACCTGGCATACCCCGGTGGCGATGCTGGGTGCACTGGCGGTGATCTCAACGCTGTTCTTCCTGATCATGCCTGACCAGTACCCCGATCCGTTTTTCCATCTGACGGCCGGTGCAACCATGCTCGGGGCGTTCTTTATCGCCACCGATCCGGTCTCATCTGCCACCAGCAACAAAGGCAAATTATGGTTTGGTGCAGGTATCGGCCTGCTGATCTTTATTATCCGCAGTTGGGGTAACTACCCGGATGCGATCGCCTTTGCGGTATTGTTGATGAACCTCTGTGCACCGTTTATTGACCAGTACACCCAACCACGTACTTATGGCCATAGCAAAGCCAACCGCGGCCTGAAAGGAGAATAGAACCTGCCCAGGCTTCTTGAGCAGTTTCTGACGTTAGTGAAAATTTGCCAATCAAGGCGAGAGGAGAGAAGTTTAGTGAATCTAAATAAGCGACGATTAACGATGAGTGGCGAATTTTCAATTCGTCCCGCAGGGCTGGGGCTAAGCTCGTGCACAGCGGCGTTATCATTCGCTCATGTGGAATCACCACACAGCGCTTACTCTGCCTTGCCGTGCACGAGCTTAACCGCCAGCAGAATCTGCTCAAGAAGTCTGGGGAGGTTCTGACGATGGAGATGTTACAGGCTATCCGCAACAGCGCGGCAGGACTGGGTATCTTTGCGGTAATCACCGCAGGTGCAATCGCAATTACACAGGTATCTACCAAAGAGCAGATTGAAACAAATGTCCGGGAAGCCGCAGCCAGAGCGCTGTATGAGATCGTGCCCCGCGACAGTATCGAGAATAATCTGCTGGAAGATACAATCACCATTACTGCGCCTGAACTGACCACTGACGAGTTGCCGGTAAATATCTACCGTGCCCGTCGCGACGGTCAGGTGGTCACAGTGATCATGCCGGTCACCGCACCGGACGGTTATACCGGCGACATTGATCTGATCATCGGCATCAACGCTGATGAGAGCATTGCCGGTGTGCGGGTTCTGGCCCACAAGGAAACCCCGGGGCTGGGTGATAAAATTGAGCTGAAAAAGTCCGATTGGGTACTCAACTTCAACGGCCAGCGCTACCAGGGTGATGAAGACAGCAGCTGGGCGGTAGTAAAAGACGGCGGCCGTTTTGATCAGTTTACCGGCGCTACTATCACTCCACGGGCAGTGGTTAATGCCACCGAGCGGGCGATTCACTACTTCCGTGAACATAAAACCACGCTGATCGAAGCTGAAAGCATGAACACAGCAGATACTGAAACACAGACAACTGCGGGGGTTAACTGATGGCTACCGATTACAAAACAATCACTCTGAACGGCCTGTGGGACAATAACCCGGCGCTGGTTCAGTTACTCGGACTGTGTCCTTTGCTGGCGGTTACCAGCACAGTGGTCAACGCACTGGGTCTGGGTATCGCCAGTATTCTGGTTATGATCGGCTCCAACCTGACCGTATCCATGTTCCGTAAATTTGTCCCGGATGCTGTTCGTCTGCCGGTGTTTGTAATGATCATCGCCTCGTTCGTGACCTGTATCGAACTGCTGATGCAGGCATTCACCTATGAGCTGTATACCATCCTCGGTATCTTCATCCCACTGATCGTAACCAACTGTATTATCCTTGGTCGCGCAGACGCCTTCGCCTGTAAAAACCCGGTCGCAGACTCCTTGCTGGACGGTTTTATGATGGGTATCGGCTTCACTGCAGTACTGGTCATTCTTGGCGCTATGCGTGAAGTACTGGGTCTGGGCACGTTGTTCAGCGACATGCAGTTGCTGTTCGGCCCTGCCGCTGAAAGCTGGAAGATCGTACTGGTCGAAGATTACGTTGGCTTCCTGTTCGCTATCCTGCCACCGGGTGCGTTTGTCGGTATGGGTCTGCTGATCGCGCTGAAAAACATCGTCGATAAGCGGATCGAAGAGAAGAAAAAGGCCGAACCGGCAGAACCCGCGGGTGAATCCCGCCGTGTGCGGGTGACGGGGAATATCAGCTAAAAAGCGCAGCTTTTTAGCTGAAGTAGCTGGACCGCACCGTAAACGATGCTCGCGGGAACGGCTGGCAAGCCAGCCTCGCTAGTGGCGAGAAAGAGCAGGCATAATCAGGTGCCTCATAACCTCCTCTTCTCGCTGTAGCGAGGGCCTTCCAGGCCCGAAAGAAAACTCTGTAACATACGTAAGCGCACACCTCACCCTCTCTTACTATATACTACCGCTATTCCTCGCTTTCCCTTCTGGATACTGCCATGACTGATGAGATCAACTACAAGAACAACCCCTTGCACGGTTTAGGGCTGAAGCAGCTGCTAACCGAGATCGTTGATCACTACGGTTTTGAGATTCTCTACGCCTACCTGAACATCAACTGCTTCAAAACCAATCCCAGCGTTGAATCCAGTGTTAAGTTTCTGAAGAAAACCGACTGGGCCCGGGAGAAGGTTGAACTGTTCTATCTGTACCAGTTTAAAAATCTGCCACGGGTTTCATCCGAACAGTTTTCCACACCGCCCCGTGAACGCATTATTCCCGATGGACACCTGCCCCGCGAACCAAAAGAGCTGAGCCTGGAAGATGCCGCGCAACAACGGGAAAAGAAAGCCAAAAAGGCAGCAGAATTCAGTAAGAGTGGTAGAAATCGTTCTGGCCGCAATAGCAGT
>JAOXSA010000435.1 GCA_025800245.1 Amphritea sp.
TGAGTGATCCAGCGATGGAATCTCAGGAGCTGAAAAAGGCCGTTGAACCAGTTAAACGCAAGATTAGTCACAGTAGCGGCGAGTTGTCTCCTCTTTCGCCTACTTCGCTGTCATTCAGTGGAACGTTTATTGGGGAAGAAGTGAGAATTATAAAGTCGGATTCCGCTGCTGTAGAGACGCAGCCGTCTGGCTGGACTGTAGTAGATGTTAATCGGGATACTTCTGCGAAACAAAATCCTGAAAAAGTTGCCGCTGGAGGTACGAAGCCGCCGGTGTCTGCGAAACCTAAACCAGCGCCGCCTCTGAAGCCGAAACCGAAATCTCCAGTTCCTGATCGCGGTAACACCGGTGGCAACGCAGGAAAGAGCTTCACTTTCACAGTGACAACAGCGGGTGGGAATGCCAGTAGTAGTAAAACGGAGCAACCGAAGGGAACGGAAACAACGACTGGTGGTAATGTGGAAAGTCTGAACCGCTTCAGTGATTATGCGGAGATTCTGACTAGCGACGCAGAGAGCAAAAAGACACCCAATACCTCCCCTAGCGGAAGCATCAAAAGTAAGATGTCGTTATTTGAAGGCGGAGCCCCAGTAAAACCAGCGGTTTATGCCAAACCAGACATGTCCCAGAAAAAGAAGGCGACTAAACCTCCTGTCAGCAGTAACAACTCAGTACACACGGCTGTGGAGAATTCGAAGGAAAAGGATACAGCTGAAGCTGTGCCCCTGCTTCCTGACCGCCATTATACGGCGCAAGACCTAGCGCATCTCACCCCGA
>JAOXSA010000437.1 GCA_025800245.1 Amphritea sp.
GGTATGTCCCTGCGCAGCCTGGGCTCGGTGACCGTGCGTGCAGTGACGATGACTGGTTCGATCATGGCAGTATTATTCTTCCTGTTCATCATGAGCCGGGCGATGATCCTGGAGCAAGTGCCTCGCGATCTGGCGGCAGCCCTGCTGCAGATTTCTGAGAATAAGTACGTACTGCTGCTGTTGATCAACCTGCTGTTGCTGCTGATCGGCATGATCGTGGACGATATCTCCGGCAGTGTCCTGGCGGCGATTATTTTCCTGCCGATCATCAACGAGCTGGGCATCGATCCGATCCACTTTGCTGCAGTGGTGGGTGTGAACCTGGGACTGGGTAACGTATCGCCCCCCTGTGCCCCCATGCTCTATATGGCCGGCGGGGTCAGTAAGCTGTCGTTAGACAGGTATATCAAACCAACTGTGATGTTCCTCTGTCTGGGTCACCTGCCGATGGTATTCCTGGTGACCTTCGTGCCGGAACTGTCACTGTTCCTGCCAGAGCTGCTATTGGGTTACTGACATCACCGGAACGGCATGAACCGAGACAGGTCCCGGGCTCTTTCAGATCACAACACAGGGGCTAACGGATAGTCAGGAGTACTGCGGAGAGGCTCCCGACTAAAGCCCCGATAGCTCTGATGGCAAGCGCTTAAGAGCGGTTCTGAAGCATTGCTCATCAATGCTGTTAAGAAGTGTTCTTACAAGGGCTTTGCGACCTTTTAGCCCCCTGAACGGGGGCTCTTTTTTATTCATCTTACCAACGCTGACATAACTACCAGCGTTGGAACTACAAAACGAAACGCCGTGGATCTAAGGCATTTCCACCTCACAAACTTATATTTAAAGCACTTAAAAAGTACTTCTCAAAAGTTGCTTAGAAATAATCCCGATTAACCTGACAGACAGGACCCTGGATATGACCTCTTACATCAAAATAAAAAACCACATCAACGGTCAGTGGCTGGATGAAACGAACGGCCAGTATGAGCCTCTCAAAAATCCATCTACGGGTGCCGTCATCGGCGAAGTACCACTGTCGTCAGTTGAAACATCCCGCGCAGCTGTGGCTGCAGCAGCTGAAGCATTCCCGGCATGGAGTGCAACCCCACTGCCTAAGCGTATGGACTACATCTTTAAGATGTACACAGCAATGGCTGAAAACAAAGAGATGCTGGCAGAGTCCATCGCTATCGACCAGGCCAAGCACATCGCTGAAGCTCGCGGTGAAGTGGGTCGTGTTATGGAGATCCTGCAGATGGCGTGTTCCATCCCATCGCTGATCCAGGGTGAAACCGTACAGGGCATCGCCAATAATATCTCCGGCCGCCTGATTAAAGCACCACTGGGTGTGTTCTGTGGTGTGGCGCCGTTCAACTTCCCCGCCCTGGTATTCGGCTGGTTTATCCCGTTCGCAATCGGTACCGGCAATACCTTCGTGTACAAGCCCTCCACGGAATCGCCTCTGTTCATGCAGAAGATGATGCAGCTGATGCAGGATATCGGCCTGCCAGACGGCGTGGTTAACATCGTACACGGCGACCGTGAAACAGTAGAAGCGTGGTATGACGACGAAAACGTAGCAGGCGTCTGTCTGGTAGGTTCAACCCCGACCGCAAAAGCGATTGCAGAAGGCTGTGGCCGCCATGGTAAGAAGACCATGCTGCTGGGTGGTGCTAAGAACTTTGCTGCGGTAATGGAAGATGCACCGATGGATCTGACCATCGAAAACATCCTGATGTCCGGTTACGGCTCTGCCGGCCAGCGCTGCCTGGCAGTATCCAATATTGCGGTAGTATCCGAGATCTACGACGAATTCGTAGAGCGGCTGCTGGAAGCATCCAGAAATATCTCTGTTGGTAACGCGATGGATCCGGACGTATTCATGGGTCCGGTGATCTCCTCTAAAGCAAAAGAGCGGATCGAGAACTATATCGAAATCGGTCAGAGCGAAGGCGCAACCCTGGCACTGGACGGTCGTAATCCGGACGTTGCCGATACAGATAAAGATGGTTATTACGTTGGTCCAACCGTATTCACAGACGTTACTCCATGTATGCAAATCGCTCGCGAAGAGATCTTCGGCCCGGTTCTGAGTGTCATGAAAGTGGGCTGCATCAATGGTGCTCTGCGTGCCATTAAAAACCATGAAATGGGCAACGGTGCGGTAATCTTCACCCAGAACGCGTTCTACACCGAGAAGTTCATCAACGAAGCGGATGTCGGCATGGTTGGCGTTAACGTGGGTATCTGTGCTCCGCATCCGTACCTGCCATTCGGCGGAATCAAGGGTTCACTGGTCGGTAATAACAAGGTTCAGGGTAAGGATGCTATCGACTTCTTCACTCAGAACAAGGTTGCGACTGTGCGGGTGGTTGATCCTAAAGCAGGTGAAGCTGCACCGGCCACCGGTAACTCAGATGTCCGCAGTTGTGTGGCATCTTAAGAAACAGTAGCTGGACCGGAGGGCTTATGCCCTCCTTGCCTGAACACTGCTTCGCAGCTTATTAGCTACATATAAACGTGAGACGTCTGGTCTTTCGGTATCAACCCGGCTTTATGCCGGGTTGTTTGTTTTTGGATAGGAATATCAGAACGCTAATCTGAGACAACTGGATAGAATCAGGATCAGATCAGGTCGAATGCCACGTTATCAATCAACCGGGTACTGCCCAGCTTAGCGGCTGCCAGAATGGCCAGTTTTTTATCTTCCAGAGCAGCAGGCAGTAAGGTCTCACTGTGACAGATATGAAAGTAGTCTGGTTCGAAGCCGTGCTCTGCCAGTTGCTGATTGGCCTGCCGCTCAAGCGATTGAAAGTCCCTCGCACCGTTTTCAATTCGCTGTCTGATTTCATTCAGCAATTGATAGAGGAAGGCAGCCTGCTGTTTCTCTGCATCAGTCAGATAGCCATTGCGTGAGCTAAGGGCCAGACCCGATTTCTCACGCTTCGTGGAGACACCGATAATCTCAACCGGCAGAGAAAGGTCTTTTACAACCCGACGGATAATGGTCAATTGCTGGCGATCTTTTTCGCCAAAAAACGCTATATCCGGCAGTACCATACAGAGCAGCTTCACAACAACAGTCGCTACCCCTTTAAAGAAATGGGGCCGCGTAATACCACAATGCAAAGGAGACAATGACGGCAGATCAACAACCGTATCGACACCTTTACCATCCGGGTACATCTCAGTAACGGAAGGAGCAAACAGGATATCGCAACCACTCTCCATCAATTGCGTTTTATCCGCCTCAAGCGTACGGGGATAAGTATCCAGATCTTCGTGTGGAGCAAACTGTAAAGGGTTAACGAAAATACTGGTGATAACCAGATCACAGTGCTCACAGGCCTGTTCCACCAGACTGATATGACCATAGTGAAGATTCCCCATAGTTGGCACAAAGCCGACCTTAAGGCCATTCAGACGGGCGTTGAATACAGCGGCACGCAGCTCTGAGATAGTTTCGATCACTTGCATCTGGAATATCCGTTACAGAAACAGGTAAGGATATAGTTAAGCCGGGTTAACTGAAGTACCAACTCAGGACAAATACAGATACCAGAAGGGAAAAGATAAAGGCCGTGGCGAGAGGCGAGAGGCGAGAGGCGAAACAGTGTTTGGCTCTACTATTCATCTGGTCTTGCACTTAGCCAGACTACATTTCTAATTACCATCGTAGGATGCAATAGCGTCAGCGTATTGCACCAATATTAAAAAAGGTGCGTTACAACGCACCCTACGTATCTCGGCCCACTCTACCCATCGCGGCAAGATGCCGCTCCCACACAATCAGAAGCGTGCTGACTTTCCGCTTTTTCTAGCCACTAGCAAGCATTGCTCTGCAATGCGGTCGAGCAAGTCGTGCCTGCACGACGATCCAACCACGATTCATTCATATCGGCACGAGGACGTGCCTCACTACATAAGTACTTTAAAACTACGTGATTCTTTCCGCTTTTTCGAGCCACTAGCGAGCATTGCTTGCAATGCGGTCGAGCAAGTCGTGCCTGCACGACGGTCCAGCCACAATTCATTCATATCGGCACGAGGACGTGCCTCACTACAAAAGTACTTTAAAGCCCCGTAATTCAGCTAAACATTGCTCAATTTATTCACCTGTGTCCGCAGGTTGGCGCAGATAGAATCCAGGTCGATAATTTCCCGGCTCATCTCGCGGGTCATATTAATCAGAAAGATCACAAAGTCATCGGGATAGCGCTGGCAGACCTCATGGAACAGTTCACAGGGCACCTTGAGGACATAACCACTGCTTTCTACCATCGCATCACCACGGCGTTCATGCAGCCCGATCATACTGGCAAATCCCAGTTGCTCACCGGGCCGGTAGCTGCGCAGATAGACTCGTTCGATACCGTTATGACGGTAATAGCCGAGCTGGCCGCTGAGAATAATATAGAAGTCTTCTGAAGGTTCCCCTTGTGAGAACAGCTGTTCGTCTGAATCAGTCGCACCTATCTCGCCATGTTGTAGCAGAAACTCAATGCAGGGCTCACTGAGCGCTCCGAACATGGAAAGAGAACGAAACTGCGCCGTCGACAACAGCGCTTTCAACTGCTCCAGGGTGATCGCTTTCATCGATCATTTTCCTCCCACCTTTGTTCTGTTTTCAGCATAGCTCATTCCTGTCAGGGGCAGATTATCGAAACCAAGAATATCTCCTGCAGAACCGGAAACGTCGCCTGTGCGACTAAAGCGCCAGTTTTGCTCTGTAACAGAACTGTCATCGTCTGGCCCAAAACGTAGATTTATTTTGGTCTATACCAGCTTTTCACTCTTTAGTTATATTGGCTCCATACTGATTATTCACCTGATGAGGATTTACCGATGGCTTTCTCTTATAAGCGTTTATATACCGGCCCGGTGCAGGCTGTTGTATTCGACTGGGCAGGTACCGTAGTGGACTACGGTTCTATCGCACCGATCGATGGTTTCTGCATGCTGTTCGAACGTAACGGTGTGCCCATCACACTGGCTGAGGCCCGTGAACCGATGGGGACTGAAAAGCGCGAGCACATCAGCCAACTGGTGCATATGCCACGCGTTCGCCAGGCCTGGACAGAGAAACACGGTGCCGAGCCAACCGAAGCCGATATCGATCGCCTGTATGAGGAGTTTATTCCAATTCAGGTAGAAGCCATTGATAAGCGTGCCGATCTGATTCCGGGTGCTAAAGAGACCTTTGAATATCTGACAGCGCGCGGCATCAAGGTGGGCGGCAACACCGGTTACAGCCAGGATATGATTGAAGGCCTGATCGCTAAAGCCGCTCAGCAGGGTTACAAGCCACAGAGTATTGTTGCGGCAACCGATGTACCTCGCGGTCGCCCCTTCCCACACATGACTCTGAAAAACCTGCTCGATCTGGAAGTGGAAAACCTGCACGCCTGTGTCAAAGTAGATGACACTGTACCAGGCATTGATGAAGGCCTGAATGCCGGCATCTGGACTGTCGGAATTGCGGTATCCGGTAATGAAGTCGGTATGGAACTGGCGGACTGGAATGCTCTCTCAGAACAGCAGCAGGACGCACTGCGTCAGAAAGCGGCTGATAAATTTTACCGCGCAGGTGCCCACTACGTCATCGACTCTGTCGCAGAGCTGCCAGAAGTCATTGCGGATATTGAAGCGCGCCTTGCTGCTGGTGATCAACCCTAAGGAGCGGAAAGTTAAGTAAAAATCCACCTTCATAGAAGGTGGCTTTGCTTTATGCCCCCTATAAGGGGGCGTTACTTCTTAATTTATTTCTAACTGAATTTGGCGCTGCTCTTCTTCGTAAGCTGATTTTTCCTGATAACGAACATATCTTCTT
>JAOXSA010000445.1 GCA_025800245.1 Amphritea sp.
TGCTAACCTTACTCATGTATGGACCCTCTCTTTTAGATGCCGAACCAGGCTTAATGCGTTAAGCATGGCACAAAGGAGGTGGGTCCATCTTATTTCCCACAATCGATAGCTGAAGTGCATCGTAGCAGGCCCAAGCCATCACTCAGGTTATCAAGATGATTGTCATGTGATATTGCATCCGGATACCAGAGTAGATAACTTGTTCCTGGTAGCCAGTGATCTGGCTGTTAGTCCGAATTCAAGGGAGTGAATCACGATGACACAAAGAGCTTGTCGAAGCTGCAAACGAGTCTTACAGAACACCGCGTTTGATAAGTGCATGTACTGTGGCGAGCCAATACCTGCCGACCAGCAACTAAGTCGGAAAGAAAAAGACAAACGCCGGAACTCTGAATTCAATTACGGTTCCTCAGTGAACCAGAACGGTTCAACTGATATCTCTTCAGTAAGTCACGCTACGGACTTAGGCGCCGATATAGCCAGCTTCTTCGACAGCTAGAGAAGCTTCAGAAGCTTCTCTGTCGAGCCGCGAGCCACGAGCGATCTTTCTATCCTGAAATGTGATACAACATTTACATCCATGTAACTGATTCATCGGAGCAGCTATGACGATTACTCTGGCATTTGATGTGTACGGCACCCTGATCAATACCCACGGCCTGTTGCAGCAGCTGCAAACGTTGGTGGGGGATAAAGCGCAGCCATTGTCGGTCAGTTGGCGTGAAAAGCAGCTGGAGTATTCTTTTCGAAGAGGGTTGATGAGTAATTATCTGCCTTTCACAGAATGCACCCGCAGTGCGCTGGAGTATGCCTGTCAGTTGCATAAAGTTGAGCTGAGTGACGAACAGAAGCAGGAGTTGCTCAATCTCTACGGAAAGCTGCCTGCCTTTGACGATACTCTGACCGGATTGCAGCAGTCAGATCCTCAGCAGTTTAATTGTTTTGCGTTTTCAAATGGTACTGAAGCAGCGGTTCGGGGATTGCTTGAACATGCCGGTATTACATCGTTTTTCAAAGATGTTGTCAGTGTCGATGATCTGAAAACCTTTAAGCCGAATCCGGCTACCTATGATTACTTTATGCAGCGCAGCCAGGGCGATAGAGATCGTAGCTGGCTGATCTCCAGCAACCCCTTTGATGTGATTGGTGCCCGCAGTTCTGGTATGCGTGCCGTCTGGGTACAACGCACCCCGGAAGCGATCTTTGATGACTGGGAAGTGGAGCCGGATCTGATTGTGACGTCGTTGGAGCAGATCGGTGATCAGATTCTGGATTACTATACGGATAACTGATTTACCCATCCGGTTGATCTGTTAAGGACGAAAAATATGGATATTGTTCTGCTTATTCTGGGATTAACGCTGAGTGTTCTCTGGCTCTGGGTAACTGTTCTGGCGCTGCTGTGCCTGTTCCTTGATCCGGATCTGGAGCCGGTGCAGCGTTGGGGGCAGCTGGCCATCGTTTTACTGATTCCCCTGTTAGGGGCAACGGTGGTGTTAAGAATGGTGAATGATCACTCACCGGAAGTGGTTGCCCGGTTTCTGATTCCCTGGCCATTCAGTCTGGTTATCCGGGATAAACCGGTACTGAAAGGCGGACCGGGTAGCAACGGTGAAGAGCTACCCGGGAGCCACAGTGCCGGTGCCAGTGACGGCGGCGGAGGCGGCAGTCACTGATCTGCTCCGGTTGATCAGAATTTTATCCAGACATGATTGTAGGCAATATCCGCTGCAACGTAGAACAGTAGCAGTGCCATACCCCGGTTCAGCCAGATAAAATACTGGTCTTGTTTAACGAATCGACCCAGTCGGGCACCCATCAGCAGATAGACAAACGGGGCACCAAACGCCATTACTGACAGCACCCCTGACCACAGCAGGATTTTATAGCCATCAATGTCAGCGGCAGGAAATTGTACGGTTGCAATGGGCAGTATGGCGATAAATGCTTTGGGGTTCAGTAACTGCATGACCAGCCCGGTACGATAACCGGGCGATTTTTCCGGAGTATTGCTCAGCTTCGTTACCGGATGACTGCGGGGCTTATAGCCGATCTGATAGCCAAGATAGCTGATATAGATGCAGCCCAGCACGCTGATGATCATTTGCGATTCGGGCGTCACCAACAGTGATCCGGTGTAACCGAATAGAAGAAACAGAATCAGCATTGCTGAGCCAACGCCGATACAGAAGCGGAAAGTCGGGCTGACTGAACCGTGAATTCCACCGTTCATACTGAGCATGTTGGCCGGTCCCGGGCTGTACATGATGCCGAACGCGTACGCGAAGATCTCTACCATAAAGCAGACTCCTGAAATTTCTGAATAATAAAGGTGGGCCGGATTCAGCCCTGAGCAGAATCAGCGATCGGTGAGATGCTGCTGATACTGTTTCGGTGTCATCCCGAAGATCGGTTTAAAACGCCGGTTAAAGTGGCTGAGATCACTGAAGCGGTAGCGATACACCACATCATCCAGTGACATACCGGCGTCCAGCGCTTCCCGGGCCCGGTTGATCCGGCTATTGAGAATGTACTTGTGCGGTGTAATCCCGAACTGTTCCCGAAACAAGCGTAAGAAGTGATACTTGGACAGGTTGGCGCTGTCGCTGATCTGATCCAGTGAAATATCCTTATCCAGGTGCTCGTGAATATAGTCACGGGCCTGCAGCAGTAAACGGTCAGCTTTGTTTACCTGGCGGTTTGATGAATAGCCGCCGTATAGTTGAGCTATCCGTTCTGCCATCAGATAGAGGGCATGTTCTTCTCGCAGTGAGTCCTGATTGTCACCGCCGATCAAACGAGCCATCCGTAGAATATGCTCTCGCAGGGCTGCATCATTAAGAACGGTATCGACGATGCGGAAACCTTCGGGCTGCTTTACTCCTGCGCTTTCCAGCATCGGCTCCAGTTGATCCGGGTGGATATAGAGCATCCGGTATCGTAGGTTGTCATCGACACCGGAGTGGCCGTCGTGAATATCACCGGGATTAAAGACAATGATGTTGCCCGGCGGGCTGCGATGAAATGCACCATTGGCGAAAAAGTCCTGCCGACCGGCCAGCGTAACGCCGAACGA
Organism: Amphritea sp.; assembly: GCA_025800245.1. Classification (GTDB taxonomy): domain Bacteria; phylum Pseudomonadota; class Gammaproteobacteria; order Pseudomonadales; family Balneatricaceae; genus Amphritea. Next base: position 3,077 of record JAOXSA010000445.1, read on the forward strand.
GTACTCCTCATGAGCATGTTTGCCATAAGAAAAGTCGCTCATCTGCGCCTGCAGGGCTGATACCTGATTCAGGTTGTGGCTTTTTGCAAAATGGAACTGATTGTCGTTACTCATACTCTTCACCGCTTCGGGCATTGTAAGTCTAATCCCGATACAAGGGGAGTATAGGCAGCAAGGAAGGGCAGGGCTTGGATAAAATTGCTGACTTTGAGGTGGAGGCCTGCGCATACACAGCAACAGGTTACTCTGATTGTGATCAACTCCTGTTTTTGGCAGTATCGAAAGCACACGGATATCGATTAATGAGTTATCAGGTTTCTGTTTTCAGCGGATGATAAGGCATTGTAAGTTTTAGAGAACTTCCTGAATCCCGTTGAATGTATAGAAAATAAAAGGAGTTATATGAAACGTTCACTTTCTTTGGTGTTGGCGATGAGCTTTTTTTCTGCTGGTGCATTGGCTGCTGATTATGTTCAGCCTGATACACCCGCGCTGGCAGATGCGCAGCTGAATGAAGCTTATAGCGGTCAGAAGTTTGACTGGTATGAAGGTGAGGATACCGGGACTATCGAGTTTAAAAACAACGGTAAGGCGATTCTGAGCTGGGGCAATCGGAAGATCGACGGTAAGTGGTGGGTTGAGAATAATGAGCTGTGCCGCAAGTGGAATATCCGTTCCGCGAAAGACAGTACCCGTTGTTATGTGGTTTATGAAACCCCGGAAGGTGATTATCTGAAATTCATCGACGGTGAATTTGTTCTTAAAGAGGTGAAAATATAACGCCGGGTAATGGCTCGGTTCCTTGTGTAGGAGTGGCTTCCAGCTTCGATGAATGGGCGTGCGGGGCGTTGATCGCCGCGAGGGCGCCCCTTATATGGACCCACCTCTGTTTTGCAAACTATTTTCGACCTTTAAGATGAGTTGCACGCTTATATCCGGCTTCATCAATGGGGTGTACAGCCCCGAGCCATTATGAGATGTGCGCCCATTCTCCTAATCTCCCACA